>JAAZIF010000343.1 GCA_012510335.1 Methanomicrobiales archaeon
AAGAGGGCGCTCGCGGCAAAGAACCTGGATCTCGCGGACCTGCGGAGGATATTCAGGCTCCCGGCCATCACCGGCCCGGGGCCTGCCCGGAAGTAGCGGGCCACCGGATCTCATCGAGGATCTCGACCGCATCCCTGATGTACCCGGGACAGACCGTCCGGGTGAGGTTCTCTTCACGCGATCGCCTGAGTCCCTCCTCGGTCGAGAGGTCGCACCCGAGGAGCCCGGTGCAGGATGTAGTGCCGTTCCTGGCGGAGAAACGGGTGACAAACTCCCGGACGAGCGTGTAGGTCTCGTCCTTCGCCTCCTTTTCGGTGCCCCCGGCAGCAAGCCCGATGACGAGGATCGCACCCGTGACTGCCCCGCAGGCACCCCCGGTCCGCCCCATCCCGCCGCTGAACCCGGTGGCCGCCCGGAGGATGACGTCTTCGGGGACACCGAGGTCGGCCGCAAAGACCGAGCTCGTCGCCTGTGTACAGTTGTAGCCTGCCATGAAGCGGGAGACCGCTTCTTCCGACCTCTTCGTCATAGTGAGGTAATCTGCGGTGTAGCGCTTCAAGGTTTTTGCGGCCGGGAGCGCCGGCAGGGGCATGCATCTACGGAGCGGGTGCGGGATAGCCTCCGCCGGTGGCAAGGGCCGCGAGAACGTCTCTCTTCTGGAGGACATCACGGATGATCTCTCCCCGGAGGGAAAGGGACGGGGAATAGCCGTAATATCGCTCGAGAGCTACGTATAGGGGATCCATAGGGGAAAGGTTATGCCCGGGGTGTTATGGTTTTTTGAAACGCTCATGAGACCACAGGCTCGATCGATGAAAGCTGCAGAGGCATTACAGCCCTGATTCTGCTGATTTCTATGTGAAATCACTTCAGAGAACGATTATCACGGGATCCGGCTACCCGGAAGCGATCGAACATATAACATAAGCCTCATCCCGGCAAGAGAGTATAAGAATAGCATGAGTCGAAAGGATCCCGGCGGCGCATCACGGGCGGACGTCCTGCGGAGGCTCAGGATGCAGTTCGTCCAGGGTGATCTTGAGGTCGAGCGCCTGGCAAAGGAGGCCATCTCCGAGCCGCAGAGGTTCAGGGGTATAGCGGGATCCGGGAAAACCCATATCCTCTGCCAGAAGGCGGCCTACATGCACTGTGAAGAGCCAGATCTCCGGATTGTATACACCTTCTTCACGCGCTCGCTCTACGGGTACATCGAGTCCTGGGTGAAGTTTTACTGCCGGATGTACGGCGGGGAGTTTGACCCGGGTGACCCGGAGAGCACGCTCAGGATCCTTCACGCATGGGGGGGCGCCGGCAGAACGGGCTTTTACCGGACGCTCTGCGACCACCACGACATCGACTTTTTCTCCCCCGAAGACCTCAGCGGGGGCCGGCCCGAGCCCCCGAACGAGCTCTTCGCACGGGCGTGCAAGAGCTTTCTCCAGATCCAGGAGAGCAAAAACCTTTCTTTCGATCCGATATTTGATGCCGTGCTCATCGACGAAGGCCAGGATCTCGTCGTCGACCGCGAGGATCTCCTCTACCGGGGAAAACAGCCGTTTTTCTGGATGGCATACCAGTCACTCCGCCCCCCGGATCCCGAAAGGCCGGAGAGGAGGCGGCTGATATGGGCGTACGATGAGTACCAGAATACCAG
>JAAZIF010000344.1 GCA_012510335.1 Methanomicrobiales archaeon
CAACTGTTGTTATCACCGAGGGGTTGAACCTTGGAGGTAGCAGTGTCGTCGCCGTATCGAATATCTACGTCAACGGTAGCGTTACGAGTGGCGGGAGTGCAAGCCTCGGATCGGAGATAAAACCTGGAAAGATATGCATCAATGGGAATCTTACGCTCATGGGCGGGGGCAAGAATATCTACGGTGATGTCTATGTCAACGGCAATTTCAACTTCGATGGTGCGACAATCAACAGAAATGTCTACGTCGGCGGAGATCTCACTCTGGGATGGGGGGCCAGATTTGCTGACGGCGCACACATCTATTACACCGGCACGAACAAAACCCCCAGCGGCATTAACTGTGATAACTGCACCCCCAATGCAGTGTATCCTGGATTCACCACGCCGGATCTGGAGATACCTCCCGCAAAGCCTGACAGCTGGTACATGGAGAGAGGGTACGTCTCAAGCGAGCTGCCCCTGACAAGCAACATGAAGATATTTGACGACAGCTATTCCTCCACATCCTGGAGACCCACTGCAACCGACGTCATCATCATTGCGCGTGACGGTGATATCACAATAACCAATATAGGAGATAGTAATGTAACCGGAGTCTTCTTCGCACCTAAAGGGAGGGTGACCTTCGGCGGCAAATCCCTTGAGGGAGTCGTCATCGCCCGTGACGGACTCTTTGTTGAGAGGGGCGACACAGTGGTTACTTTCAAAAACATCAATGAGTACATACTCAACCCAGAGGACTATCCGTTCTGATTCAGGAAGAAAAACAGGCTGATCACCATGAACTCCGGCCCTCGCTGTCATCCTCATGACAACGGCGACCCGCTCGATCGAGGGCAATCCGGGACTCTGATCGCCGGGCGTTCCCCCGGCGTCTCCGGATACCGGCGGAGTCTGGTTCCACCCCGACTCCTGAGGAGAGCCGGGCGCGCACGAGGCTACCTGCCCGCACGATAGCAGCTCCTTTCACCATTATCCGGTTGGTTCTCCCCATTTACGCCAGGTTTGCCGGCATATAACTCGCTTATCGCAGGATTTATCCCGCGGAGCATGGGTGATTGAGGCAATAGACAGATATAACCCCTGCATAGAAAGTTACCCTGAGCATGCCTCTCTGACTGCGTGATGACGCCTTCCCGGAGGGCATCGGTTTTAGCCGGATTTCCGACGTGATAGCCGTTGCACTCTCGCCGTACCCGGTCCACAGCGCTCCAGCGGCGAAGAGGGAGGGCGAGATTGCGCACGTGAAGCTACCTATTCGCAAGATAATGTCTCGTTTCCCCATTCATGCCCGGCTTGCCGGGATACAGCGCGCTTATGACAGGGTTTGCCCGGCGAAGAGAGGATGGATGAGGCAATAGATAGATATACTCCCTATGCGGAAAGTTACCTTGGGGTAAGCCTCCCCGATCGCGTGATGGCGCCCTCCCGAAGGTCGTCGATTCTGCCCTGGTTCCAGGTGTGATCGCTGTAGAACCATCGTTCCACCGGGCCTGCTGAGGCATCCCAGCGATGAGGAGGGAGAGCGAGATCGCGCGCATGAACCCGGTGAGGAGCCGGCTCGTGGATTATGAG
>JAAZIF010000068.1 GCA_012510335.1 Methanomicrobiales archaeon
GCGTACCGGGGGAAGAACACGTATCCGGGCGGCCCCATCTGCGATCGCATCGGCAGCTCTGGCATACTCCTCCTCTGCATCATCCCCGTCGGTGATGAGCAGGTTCCTTATAACCGCGAGTCGTCCACTCTGGTGGTCAAGGGCGAGACAGTCGAGTGCCAGCATGAACCGGGCGACCGGTTCCTCCACCGCCCCCGGTAAGGCCGCCGGGTAGATCGACGAGACGAGGTCGTAGGAGAAGTAACCGACAAGCCCTCCGGAGAATGGGGGGAGCAACGCCGGAACGGCTTCAAACCGCCCCATAAACGAACGGATGGCGTCTATGGCGTCGGCGGCCTCGATGTCCCCCGCGATCTCGTGTATGCGGGGATCGCCGGAGACCGTCACCCCCCCGTCGGAGGTCACGGCGACGGTCGCGGCCGGGGCTGTGCAGATGAACGAGTAGCGGGCGCACCTCCCACCCCCCTCGAGCGACTCGAGCAAAAACCCCGGGCCCTCCCTGAGGGAGGCGTAAAGGTCCGCCGGTGGGGCCGCGAGGAGTGGGAGTTCAGTCGATACCGGAACGACGAGGAGACGCCCGCCCGGATCCTGGTTCAGCTCTCTTCGAGCCCTCTCCAGTCCACCGGCATCACCCCGTCACCGGCAGGCGGGAGAGCGACTCTTTGATCAGATCCATGGGGTACTCGTAGTCGACGAGCCCTCCCGCGAAATAGGCTTCGTAGGATGAGAAGTCGAAGTTGCCGTGTCCTGAGTTGTTAAAGAGGATCACCTTCGCCTCCCCGGTCTCGCGGCACCGGAGGGCCTCGTCGATCGTGGCCTTCACCGCGTGAGCCGCCTCGGGCGCAACGACGATCCCCTCTGTCCTGGCGAAGGTCACGGCGGCCTCGAAGACCTCGTTCTGGTAGTAGGCGGCTGACCGTATGATGCCGTCCTGGACGAGCCTTGAGAGCAGCGGCGACGCCCCGTGGTAGCGCAGGCCGCCCGCATGGATCGCCGGCGGGACGAAGTCATGGCCGAGGGTGAACATCTTCATGATCGGGGTCAGCCCCGCGACATCCCCGTAGTCATAGGCATAGAGCCCCTTCGTCAGGGTGGGGCATGCCGCAGGTTCCACGGCGATTATATCTGTATCAGGATGTTTCCCGCTAATCTTCTCACCCGCAAACGGGAACGAGAGGCCAGAGAAATTCGAACCACCGCCGACGCACCCGATCACGACATCGGGATAATCCTCCGCGACCGCGAGCTGCTGCAGTGCCTCCTGGCCGATGATCGTCTGGTGGAGGCAGACGTGGTTTAATACCGAACCGAGCGCATAGTTGGTGTTCTCGTGGCTCGCCGCATCCTCGACCGCCTCAGATATGGCGATGCCAAGCGAGCCCGGTGTCTCCGGGTCGCGCTCAAGCATCATCCGGCCCGATTCCGTCCTCGGCGAGGGGCTCGGGATGCACTCGGCGCCGTAGACCTGCATCATGCTCTTCCGGTAGGGTTTCTGCTCGTATGACGCCCGGACCATGTAGACTGTGCATTCCATATCAAAGAGGCTCGTTGCGAACGCAAGCGACGAACCCCACTGGCCCGCCCCGGTCTCGGTCGCGAGCCGCTCTATCCCTTCCTCGCGGTTGTAGTAGGCCTGGGGGATGGCGGTGTTCGGCTTATGCGAGCCCGGCGGGCTTACACCCTCCCACTTGTAGTAGATCTTCGCCGGGGTCTTTAAGGCCGCTTCAAGCCTTCTTGCCCGGTAAAGGGGGCTCGGTCTCCAGAGGGTAAGGATATCCTGGACCTCGGCCGGGATATCGATATAGCGCTCTCTGCTCATCTCCTGCCTGATCAGCTCCATCGGGAAGATGGGCAGGAGGTCGTCAGGGGTTACCGCATTCCCGGTCGCCGGGTGAAGGGGTGGATCCAGCGGCCCTGGAAGATCGGCCTGGATGTTGTACCACCGTTTTGGCATCTCCCCCTCATCAAGGAGGAACTTCGTCTGCATGCCTTCAGGGTAGTCACTGTACATATATATACATTACGCATCAACCTTGGACAATATAGTACCCGGTATGGCACTGGAGGGTCGTTCCGCCTCCCGGGGGCAAAGGGTATATGGCTGCCCTGCTACTGACTGCTGATGTATATCCTCGCCCACGTCATGGCCGGCGTCATCATCGGCATTGTGCTGGCAGTTCTGCTCGGTGACCGGCGCGTTGTCGCGTTCGCTGCGCTGGGTGCCATGATCCCCGACCTGATCGACAAACCGCTAGGGCACATCGTCCTCGCCGGGACGATCAACTACGGCAGGATATACTTCCACGGCCTCACCATCCTCTTCCTGGTCGTTATCGCCGGCATCCTTCTCTACCACTACCGCCGGAGGATCGGCCTCCTCGCGGCAGCTGCCGGCATGGCGAGCCACCAGATCCTCGACGGGATGTGGCACAATCCGGTCGTCTGGTACTGGCCGTTCCTCGGGCCAATACCTGGATACCACTACCCCGAGGGCTACCTCCGGGAGGCCATCCTGCGGCAGCTCTCGCAGCCGAGCGAGTGGATCTTTCTCTTACTGATCATCGGGCTGTTTGCCGTCCTCTACCGGCAGGAACTGAAGGCCCTAATCAACCGACTCAGAGACCCCACTCTCCGCCGGGCTGTAATCGCTGTGCTCGTCGTCGCCGTGCTGGCCGCAGGCTGGCAGTTCCTGGTCTGAGCAAATTCTTCCAGGACTGCGGCGCCGCTCACCCGAAGATCCTTCTTGAGATCTCCAGCGCCTCGATGGCAGGCATCTTCTTTCCGGTCAAAAACTCGATCGCCGCCCCACCACCGGTGGAGATATGCGAGAACCGATCCTCAAGGCCGAGCTGCTCGATAGCCACCCCGGTGTGCCCACCCCCTACCACCGAGAACTCCACGGTTGAAGCGGCCCGCAAGAGGTCGTAGGTGCCGGTGGCAAACTCCTCCTCCTCAAAGAGCCCGGCCGGGCCGTTCACAACGACCGTCCCCGACTCACCGATCTCCCGCGAAAACTCCCTGATCGACTCGATCCCGAGATCCAGCACCTGGGCCTCCTCAGGGATGGCATCCGCCGGATACTCCGCCCGGCCGCCGTCCACTCGGACCGCGACCGAGCGCGGCAGGGATATCCGGTCCCGGCAGGTCTCGAGGAGATCGCGTGCCCGGCCGACCTCGTCCAGGTAGCCCAGGTGTTCGATGAGCCGGATCGAAGGGCGCCCGATATCGTGGCCGGCAGCGAGCAAAAAGACGTTCCCCACAACGCCGACAACGATCACCCGATCGGCGGTCCCCCGCAGGAGGACATTCTTCGCGACAGCGATCGAGTCATCCACCTTCGTCCCGCCGAGGACAAAGGTGACGGGGCGCGGGGCGCCGGAGAAGACCCTGGAGAGATTCGCGACCTCTTTCTCCATAAGGAGGCCGGCCACCGACGGGAGCACAAGCGGCAGCCCCACGATCGAGGGCTGGGACCGGTGCGCCGTGCCAAATGCGTCGTTGACGTAAAGGTCCGCCATCGACGCCAGTCTCCGGACGAGGATGGTCTTCCTCGCATCCTCAGGCTTGAGGGTCAGGTTCTCCTCGGCGGCAAACCGGAGATTCTCAAGCATCAGGACATCGCTGCGCTTTGCGCTACGGACAGCCTCCCGGGCGCACCGCCCGAAGATATCGTCCACGTAGGTCACCGGACGGCCGAGCAGCCGTTCCAGCCTCTCCGCGTGTGCCTCAAGCGTCGTGTAGTCCTTCTTGCCGGGCCTGCTCTGGTGTGCCAGGATGACAAGCCGGGAGTCCTCAAGCGCCTGCACCGTCGGCAGGTGTTCGCGGAACCGCTTATCATCCAGTATCTGGTTTGACGAGGGATCGATGGGCGAGTTGAGATCCACCCGCAGCATCACCGTTCCCGTCAGTCTGCCCGAGGCAGCAAGCGTACCGATCTCCACCGGGGATCACCTGCCCCCCTGATCAGGCACTCCGTGCCTTAATCTTTTTCAGGCGGAAGAGCTCTTCGCGTTCCATCTCATCGAGCCGCATCTTGATGAAGTCCCTGGCCTCGGTGAGTTCCGGGATCACCTTGAACTCGAGCGCGTTCACGCGCCGCTTGGTGCCCTCGATCTCATCGAGCAATCGCTTCATGGTCGTCTCGATCTCGGCCGCCTCGATGACGGCCTCCACAAGATCCTCAAACGCCTCCGCGGCCTCGTCGATGACGGCAGACGTGCCGAGCAGCCCGTAGCCACGGTCGAGCACGCCTTTCCGTACCGAGGAGGCCTCTATCACCGGGACAACGACACCCATGATGTTCTTGCTCGCAACCGAGATAGCGGGGATCTCCGCCGTCGAGAATGCGGCGGCCTTCACCCCGATAGCCCCCTCTGCCGTCTCGGCAAGGGCTATAGTCTCCCTAGCGTGCGTATAGCTCTCCATCAGTGCGCCATGACTCTCCTTCGCCTCTTTCAGCACCTTGAAGAACTCCAGGATCAGCCCATCGCGCTTCATCTTTAAGATGTTGTAGCCGCGCTCCGAGAGCTTGATCCGCCTTTTCAGGGCGATCAACTCGGAACGGGTCGGCTTGATATCGCGCAGCGCCATAGGACTCTTACTCCTGTGCCTTCTTCCGGTACTTCGGGTGGTACTTCTGGATCAGTTCACGGTCGATACGCACGAGCTGCTCCACCGGCAGCGCCGAGAGGAGTTCCCAGCCGAGATCCAGTGTCCCCTCGATCGACCGATCCTCATAGAGGCCCTGCCTGACGAACCGATCCTCGAAGACATCAGCAAACTCGAGGAACATCCGGTCACGCTCTGAGAGCGCATCTTTCCCGACGATGGCCACGAGGCCCCGGAGATCGTTCCCCTCAGCATACGCCGCGTAGAGCTGGTCAGATACCTTCTTGTGGTCCTCGCGGGTGTGCCCCTCCCCGATACCGAGGTTCATAAGCCGCGAGAGCGAAGGCAGAACGTTGATCGGCGCGTATATACCCTTCCGGTGCAGCTCACGGCTGACGACGATCTGACCTTCGGTGATGTAGCCGGTCAGGTCCGGGATCGGGTGGGTGATGTCGTCACCCGGCATGGTCAGGATCGGGATCTGGGTCACCGAACCCTTGATGCCCTTGATGATGCCGGCACGCTCGTATATGCTCGCAAGGTCGGTGTACATGTACCCCGGATACCCACGCCTGCCCGGCACCTCCTCACGGGCCGCGCCGATCTGGCGGAGCGCCTCGCAGTAGTTGGTCATATCCGTCAGGATGACGAGCACGTGATACCCGAGGTCGAACGCCAGGTACTCGGCCGTGGTGAGTGCGAGGCGCGGCGTGATGATACGCTCGACCGCCGGATCGTCTGCAAGGTTTAAGAAGACGACCGCCCGCTCGAGAGCCCCGGTCTTCTCGAAGTCGGCCATGAAGTAGTTGGCCTCTTCCCGGGTGATGCCCATGGCAGCAAAGACCACAGCGAACTCTTCGACCGAGCCCGGCACCTTTGCCTGCCGGGCGATCTGGAGCGCCACATCGTTGTGGGGCAGACCGGACGCCGAGAAGATCGGGAGTTTCTGGCCACGGACAAGGGTGTTTGTCCCGTCGATGGTCGAGATCCCCGTCTGGATGAAATCCTCAGGAGACGCACGGGCGTAAGGGTTAATAGCCGCACCGGTGATCTCGAGCCGCTTTTCGGGCACGATCTCCGGACCGCCGTCGATCGGCTTGCCGCCGCCCGAGAGGATACGGCCGAGCATATCCTTCGCCACCGGCATCTTGATCGTCTCACCGACGAAGCGGACCCTCGAGTCCCTGCCGATGCCGGCAGTGGTCTCGAAGATCTGGACGACCACGACCTCGTCGCTCGTATCCAGCACCTGGCCGCGCTTGACCGTGCCGTCGGCGGTTACGATATTAACGAGCTCGTTGTATCCCACCGGCTCCATCTTCTCGACAAATACCAGGGGACCTGCGATCTGTGTTATCGTTCTATACTCCTTCATGGTCACGCCGCCCTTATTGCATCAAATTCAGCTTCCATCTCCTTGTGGATCCCCTCAAGCACCGGCTCATAGTCCTTGATGAACTTGATCTGTGGAAGCTCGTTCTTGCTCTTCACACTGACGATCTGCTGCGGGGTCGCTCCGCCCGCCTGGGCGACACGCGCGAGGTCGGCGTAGAACTTGATAGCCTTCATGATGTCATACTGCTTGGCCATCGAACAGTAGGTATCAACCGCATCGTAGGCGTTCTGCTGCAGGAAGACCTCACGGATCATCCTTGCCACCTCGATGGTGATCTGCTCCTCATCGGGAAGTGCGTCGGAGCCGACCAGCTGGACGATCTCCTGGAGCTCGGACTCCTTCTGGAGGACAGCCATTGCCCAGGCCCGGAGCGGGTTCCACTCGGGAGAGACCTCAGTGTCGTACCAGTCTGTGAGCGAGTCGAGGTAGAGCGAGTAGGAGTCCAGCCAGTTGATGGCCGGGAAGTGGCGGCGCTGGGAGAGCTTCGCGTCCAGCGCCCAGAAGACCTTGACTATACGCAGGGTGTTCTGGGTTACAGGCTCTGAGAAGTCGCCGCCGGGCGGCGAGACCGCACCGATAATAGAGACCGAGCCCCCGGTGCCGTTCAGATTCTCCACGCGGCCTGCACGCTCGTAGAACTCGGAGAGGCGTGCCGCGAGGTATGCGGGGTATCCCTCTTCGCCGGGCATCTCCTCGAGGCGGCTTGAGATCTCACGCATCGCCTCAGCCCATCGCGATGTCGAGTCGGCCATAAGGGATACGTCGTAGCCCATGTCCCGGAAGTACTCAGCGATCGTGACACCCGTATACACGGATGCCTCACGGGCCGCCACCGGCATATTCGATGTGTTTGCGATCAGAACCGTCCGCTCCATAAGCGGCCGGCCGGTCAGGGGATCTTCGAGCTCCGGGAACTCGGTCAGCACCTCGGTCATCTCGTTGCCGCGCTCGCCGCAGCCGATGTAGACGACAATCTCAGAGTCAGACCACTTCGCAAGCTGCTGCTGGGTGACCGTCTTGCCGCTCCCGAACGGTCCCGGGATGGCCGCCGTCCCGCCTTTGGCTATAGGAAAGAGACCATCCAGGATCCGCTGACCGGTGATCAGCGGTATGTCCGGGTTCATCTTCTCCTTCACGGGCCTGGCTACACGGACCGGCCAGCGCTGGAGCATCGTGATAGACGTGCCGTCCTCAAGGGTGCAGATGGTATCCTCCACTGTGAAACTGCCGCCCGAGATCTCCTTGACCTTGCCGCCCTTTGATGTGGGCGGGACCATCACCTTATGGATGATATTCGTCTCCTGGACAGTGCCGAGGATGTCACCGGCCCCGACGACGTCACCCACCTTCACCGTGGGCACAAACTCCCACTTCTTCTCGTGAGAGAGGCCGGGGGCTGAGACGCCGCGCTCGATGAAGTTGCCCATCTTATCAACGAGCACCTCAAGCGGCCGCTGGATCCCGTCATAGATACTGGTCAGCAGACCGGGCCCGAGCTCGACGGCGAGCGATAAGCCGGTATTCTCCACCGGTTCACCGGGCCTGATGCCGGCTGTATCTTCATAGACCTGGATGATGATGTTCTCACCCTGGATCTTGATTACCTCCCCCATCAGTTCCTCATGGCCGATCTTCACCACATCATACATATGCGCGTCGAGACCGACAGCGGTGACGACCGGCCCTGAAATCCGTTTCAGGACTCCTCGAGTCCTGTTTTCTGTTCCTTTCTTCATTACTTCCACAGATCAACACCCACCGATCTCTTGATTCTATCTCTCATCGACAGGCCGCCCTCCTCTCCGCCGATGGCGATCACCGTCGGCTTGACAGAGTTCTCGAGGGTGGTGCGAAGCCGCTGGGGGATCCGCTCCATGTCGCTGCCCTTCAGCACGAGGATTCCGACGTCCGTATCCTGGAGCACTGAATTGATCTGCTCGACCAGTCGCGCGTCGGTCTCGACCACGTATGCCTTCCTGACCCCTGCGAGCCGGAAACCGAGGACGAATTCACCGGTACCAACAACCGCAATCTCCATTCTACATCACCAGGTAACCCCGTAACCGCTCACCGGGGAGGTTGGCTTCCTTGCCCCTGGCAAGGGCGCGAAGGTTTGCGACCTCGTACTTCTTCTCCTCCAGGTAGGCAAGGACCGGGAGGACCGAGAACGGATACCGCTTTGTCATACGGCCCATCTGGTCCAGCTGGACCAGGGTCAGCGCAATCTCGATCCCGCGGAGGTGTCCCTTGCCCCGGATCACCTCAAGCGCGTTGAGGAGTGGAACCGCCTTCACCTGCCTCTTTAAGGCGTCGATGAACTCGTCCCGATCCTCAAACTCCGAGAGCTTTTGCAGTTCCTCAACCGGGAATGAACCGCCGGGTATCATAAGTTCCCTCACATCATCATGGACCCGCCCGGCCTGGAGCCGGAAGAGGTTCTGTATGTTCCTGATATCGATCTCAAGCTCGATGTACCTCAGGAACTCCTTCCTGCCCTTGACCCCCTCCATGGCATCGGCGATGAGCCATGCGTAGTAGCCCTTGTAGAGCTCGTTCTCCAGATGGGCAAACGATCCGGTCTCTATCGCGCCGGGTAATTCCTGCTCAAGAACCGGGTAGATCTGCTCACCCTTGAGCATCTCGACGACACGCTCCGGAGACTCTTCGACGAGGAGACGGTCGAGAATGACCTTATCCAGCCTCCCTGCCGGAACCAGAACCTCCCTTATCTTATCAGGATGCATCCCCTGCGTCTTGCCGCGCAGGATGGTGACGACGTTCTGGATATCCCAGCGGCGCAGGTAACTGGCGGTAAAATGCTTCAGTTCCCCGAACATAAGATCCAGGATCTTCTGGTATTCCTTGGCAAGGTTCCAGCTCAAGGCTACCTCGACGAGGTTAATGCCGGAGAAGGAGGTGCCGAGTTCATCGATCTCGGACCGGTAGTAGGTCTCACCGATGAATCGGGTAATCTCAGGCAGGCTCATATTCAGCATCCGGAGATAATCTTCGCGCGGTATCAGTCTTGACCTCCGAATACGCATGCGGGTGCAGGCGTAGACGTAATTGGTCGCTGGTCCGATACTTATCCCTGCCATGTATGAACCTCCTCATGTAAACAGGATATCTGACACATCCTTCAGGCCAGACTCCCAGATCTCATCCAGGAACGTGCGGTAACTGTAGTCGATCTTCAACTCGCCGTCCGTGCTCTCGACGATGATGCCGCCGGCTATATCGACCGGCGCACCCACGGTGTAGCCCGAGAGGGCCTTTTTTCGGGAGACGATCTCTCTGACAACCGGGGTATCCCGCTCGTTCGCGTGTACGGTGCCCTCTTTGATCTCCCCTGCCACCTTCTCAAGCAGCTCCGTGAGTGCGCTCTTGTGGAACTCAGCAGGCAGATCTCCGACAGCAGCGAGCGAGGCCGCATAGACCTGATCCAGGAGAGTCTTCTGGGCATTTAAGACGTGCCGCTTGACGGCGAGGTTCGCTGCCGAGACCTCCTGGTTGATGATGTGAGCAGCCGCCCGATCTGATTCGGCCTCGGCCGCCATCTTGATCACGGCGACCCGGTCCTGTGCATCCCGGAGGATCTTCTCAACATCCGCCCGGGTCTCAGCCCGGATCGCCTCGGCCTCATCTCGCCCTTTCTCCCGGATCCCTCTGATGACTGCCTCTAGCCCTCTGGATCCCTCGAGTCCCATGGTTCGCTCCATCAGAACAGAAGCAGCAGTGCAACCACAAGACCGAAGATGACAATGGTTTCAGGAAGAACAGTCAGGAGCAGAACCATACCGAACACGTCACGGTTCTCAGCCGTCGCCCCAACCGCAGCGGATCCGATCGTCAACTCCGCCCAGGCGGATGCAAAACCGGTAAGGCCGACAGCGAGAGCCGCGGCAATTGCTTTCGTTCCCACCTGCGATGCCTGTATCATTTCAAGAGTCATAACAACATCTGTCATTTTTTATTCCTCCATAAACTTAGATTTCATTCCAAACGGGTTGTATTTCTTGCCTCCACCACTGTAGAACTTGGTGAAGAACTCAACATACTGAAGACGAATCGAGTGTATGCCGCCTCCAAGGAGGCCAAGTGCTGTATTCAGCGCGTGCCCCAGCAGGAAGACGAGAAGACCCATAATAATCATGATCACGCCCACCGGGGTGATCGCTTCAAGATATGGCTCTATCATCATACTTATCGCGATATAATTGACAACCATCGCGATAGTGACTGAGGACAGACCAACCACCATCAGACGGGCGTATGATAATACGTGACTGATGACTGTCGGAACCTCGACCAGTTCAAGCGGGCTCTCCTGGGCGATTGCAAGGATGCCGACCACCAGAAGGACAACACCCACTACAGCGGAGGCGTTGAGCCCCATCACAACAACGGGAAGACCCGTCAGGTCGGGCATAAGCGGAAGTGCATAGAATCCCCAGACCATGAAGAGAATGCCCCACATCAGTCCGATCCATCCGGCGTTGGCGATCACGCCCTTGATCGCATGCTTTCCGTGGTGGGATCTCAGGGAATTGCCCATACCGAGGATGCGCCCGAGCGTTATGTGCAGTATACCGATCCAGAATACAAGAATCAGGAGTTCGGTGATCTGCGGGCCGTGACCGCCCGCGGCAGCTCCTATACTGACATGCCGGGAGAAGAGCAGCGTCGGCCACGGGAGCGAGGCGCCAAAGATCTCGCTGAAGATAATCCCGAATATGATGCTTGATACGCTCGCGTAACTGAGCACCTGAAGGAGCATCCTTCCTTCGTCGCCTTTTATGAACTTGCGCAAGCCAAGACTCATAACGAGCAGGATCGCTCCGTAACCCACGTCACCGAGGATCAGGCCGAAGAAGATGGGAAACACGATGGCCACCATCGGCGTCGGGTCGATCTCGGAGTACAGGGGCCTTGAGTAGAGATCTACGAGCATCTGGGCCGGCGAAGCGAACGATGGGTTCTCGTACTCCACCGGAACCCTGGTAGTGTCATCGATCTCAAGCTCCTCGATGTAGATCCGGCCACCGGTCACCTTCTCCAGTGCATCCCGGATCCTGTCCACCTGGTCGGCAGGCACCCACCCTTCGCTTATAAAGGTCTCCTCTGTGGCAGCAAACCGCAACGGGGCTTCCGCCCTCTCTACATCAGCCGTGAGTAGTTCATCGCATGCTACCAGGAAATCGGTATGCCTCTCCCGGATCTCTGCCATCTTCTGGTCGATCGCCACGATCTCTTCGCCGGTTCTCCGGGCCTCCCCGGTATGGGACTCCTGGAGGTCTGCCGGAACCCCACTCCCCCCGGGAACGGGGATCGCCTGGAACCCGGCACCTAGAAGCGTCCGCTCGACCTCCTCGCGGTACTCGTTTGGCACCACGACGACGATCATGTTGCCGTCCACCTTGTCGGAGAAGTGCTTCTCGTGGGGGGCGTCGATGGCTACATCGTGCCTGATATGCCCACTAAATACAGTAAACCGGGTATACCCACGATAAAGTTCCAGGTCCAGGGGAACCGCGACGAAGGGCTTAAGTTCCTTCACCCGCTGCTCGTGCTCCTTCTTGCGCGCCTCAAGCCTCGAACGCGTTGAGACGAGACCTTCCACCTCCTTCTGGATGGCAGGAAGATCCGTCTCTATCATCGCCCTGACCTTCGACACAGGGAGCTTCTCTCTGATCTCCACGTCTTCGGGTTTTATCCCGCACACACTCTCGATGGCCCTGACTTTGATGAGCGCCGAGGCTGCATCGCTCGCTCCCGGTAGCGGGTGGCCGATCGATAGCGCGTCAGGGGACTCGCTCTCCGGCACGAAGTCTTCGATATGATAGACGTTGTGGCGGTAGAGTTCCCTGATGATCGTATCAATCTCACCCTTCGGGGCCGCGATGAGCAGCCGGCGCATCTGCTCAGGCCTTAACATGCAGCTGCTCCTTAAACCGCGAAACGATAACCTCTACAGCTTTTGCGCGGTTCTTGTTACCCTGCGCTGCCAGCGCCTCTGCGCGCGTTTCACCCTCCCTGACAATCTCTGCGTATCTGTTCTGCGCATCGGCCCGCGCCTCTGCAAGACGCTGAATCTTGTAGTCCCCGGCATCTTTATGTGCCTTCTGGACCATGTTTTCAGCCTCAAGATCGGCATCCGAGAGGCTCTTTTTCCTCTCAGCCTGCGCATCACGGATCATTACCTGATACTCTTCTTCAGTCTCCTTGATGCTTTTCAGGACATCGGTCTTCATCAAACCCTCCTTCTCACGGCTCATGAATATTTGATGAAAATAAGCATATATTTATTGTTGTTTGTCCGCTGAGTAATTCTCAGGGGTCAGGTGTTCTATCACCGCCCCAGAGGGCAGGTGTTTCACCGTAACACCGCCGGGAATCCCGGCAAGTGAGAGCCCGGAGAGCTCCGCTGATGAGCAGAGGAGATGCTGCTCGGGGTGGGTTCCCCGCAGAATGTCACAGGCGAGCAGGATCTCTGGCGCGACCGAGACGACCATCGATAGCCGCCTCGATCCGGGGTGGTCTTTTGGGAGGACGACGAGTGGTATATGGTGTCGCCGGACCAGTTCAAGCATCATGCATGCCTGCGTGACCGGGCCGCCCTCCGGCATGGAGACTACGACCAGGTCGTCGGGGTCAACCGCCTGACAGTACTCATCGTCAGGGGTCTCGATGAAGAGGGGAAATCGGGAACCAGCCTTTCCCACGAGCAGAAAAGAACATTCTCCCCTGATTAGCAGGAGTTCATCCCCGAGGGGAACGGTTGCTTCACCCGCCCCGGGGGGCGATCCGGGTGGACCGCTGCCCTCAGGCCTCTTCGACATCTTCAGACTGGCAGCCCGGGCACATGGGCCGCTTTCCAAGACCCTTGAACCGTTCACCACACTCTCTGCAACGGTAATTCTTCCCTTTCACCCGCTCATCAAACTCGATATCAACAGGTCCACCGACAGTACACATGGGTTTATCACCAGGAGAGATATCTGGAGGGGAGGGTATAAAATTCTATCGTGGCAGCCCGGAAAATACCGATGATGCGCAATTCCCGGCCC
>JAAZIF010000345.1 GCA_012510335.1 Methanomicrobiales archaeon
GGGATCTCAACCCGCCGTATTATTGCCATAGTCGATCCTCCCTTCAGTAGACATATCCCAGCAGCTGCCCGCCGATACCCTCGCTCCGTGCCTGTTCATGGGATATAACCCCCTTCGAGGTAGAGACGATCAGGATACCGAAGTTCTTTGCGGGGAGGTACTGCGACTCCCAGTATTCCATATCAGCCATTCCCACTGCGAACCGTGGGGTTATGGCGCCACACTTATTGATCGAACCGGAGAGCTGGATCTGGAACTGGCCGCCACGACCGTCATCGATGAACTCGAAACCGCTGATAAAGCCATTCTCCTGCATGATGCGGAGCATTGCGCCTAACACCTTGCTGGCGGGCTCGACGATGACTTCGCTCCGTCCAGCGTCGCCAGCATTCTTGATCGCGCTCATCGCGTCAGCGATTGGATTTAATCGTGCCATATCTCTCACCCTCAGTCCATCTTCTTAAAGCCCATCTTGCTCGCCCATTCGCGGAAGCACTGGCGGCAGAAGTAGATGTCGTATTTGCGCACCAGACCCTGTTTCCGGCCGCATATGCGGCACTCGTTCGCACCCCGACCAAACTTCTTCGCGCGCCCGGCCGAAGATTCTCCTGCCATTCCTTACACCTCCACCTGGTAACGTTCGCGCATGAACGCGATGGCCTCTTCCCGGTTCACTCTCTGGTCAGATGGCAGTCTCCTGCGCCCGATCCCCCGGCGTGCGACCCTCAGACCTTTGCGCTCGAGCACCACATTGACATCCATGCCATATATGCCGATCGCAGGGTCGTAGGCCATGCCCGGGAAGTCGGTATGCTCCTCGATGCCGAATGAGACGTTGCCGGTCTGGTCGAACTGCGATGCGGCGAGATGCCGCTCGATGATATCAAGCGCAGTCCCGATGAACTTTTCGGCGTTCTTCCGGCGCAGGGTGACCTTGCACCCGATGGGCGCGCCCTTCCTGATCCCGAACGCCGGCTGGGTCCGCTTCGCGATGGTGCGGACGGGTTTCTGACCGGTGATCTTTGTGACGAGTTCTTCAGCCCTGACCAACCGCTCACCGCTCTCACCGACGCCCATATGCACAATGACCTTGTCGATGTAGATCTCCTTCATCGCGCTCATATGGATGCCTCCAGTTCAGGCGCAATCCCGGAACGGCCGACCATGAAGATGTACTCCTCGATGGTCTCAAACCGCTCATCTGCCGAGTCGTCCATGAGGACAACACGGTTCGGGACGGAACTTGCGGTCCTGATTATATCGATGATCCGGCCGACCTTCCCGGAGTGCTTTCCGCCGACTATCATGGCCACGTTGCCTTCTGCGAAGGGGAAGTGGTCGACGATACGGAACCGGTCTTCACCGGTCTTCGGGTCGCCGAGGGTCACCACGATCGAGTCTTTCGCCCTGTAGGTGTTATCGGCAATGATGTTTGCACCGAATGCAAGGTTCAGCTGCACCCTGCCGCCTTTGACGACGGTCTTGTTTCGGATCTTGCAGAGCCGCGTCTTTGAAGACTCTTCCGGGATCTCAACAGAGATCAGGTTGCCCCGCTTATCCAGCTGGATACGGTAGTGTTTCCCGAGTTTCGGTATAGAGACGATGTCAAAGACGCCAAGCCCCATCCGGATGTTCCTGCAGGGCCGTCCGTTGACAAGAACGTCCCGCTGCTGCAGGATCTTCCTCGCTTCGCTTGCATTCTGTGCTATGCCGGTATGCTCGCGGAGCCATACACCGACCGGCATGCCGTCGGCGTCATGAGGACCGGGGGCGGTCTTCATGACAAACTTCTGTGCCTTCTTATGGATGCGCCAGGATCCCGGCGCTACAAGGCGCTTGAGATGGTTTGACATTATTCTCTGCCTCCGAGCCTCTCCTCACGGAGTTTATCTTTCAGGTTGAGCTTCGTGACCTGCACATTCGAGGGATCGACCGGCCGGGGCACCTCGGTCCCGTCTGCCTTGACCACCATAACGCCATGCACAATCAGCCGGCACGTATTCATGTCTACTGCGTCGACAACGCCTTCTTCACCGGCATAATCCCCGCGGAGCACCTTTACTGTGTCGCCCTTCACCACCCGGACTCTCCGGGTGTCGTACTTCCCACGGAGCTCGGGCGAGAGCGGCGCGGAGAGGAACCGACCCCTGGTGTGGTTCGGTGCGTTGAAGCGCGCCTTGCGCTGTTTTCTCGGTTGTTTGCTTACTGTGCGTACCATTTTCCCATCACCACACCTACACGATCATCGTCGCCATGGAGGTGATCTTCGGGAACCTCTGCGCGATCTCGCGTGGGACAGGCCCCTTGATCTCGGTTCCTTTCGGCTCGCCGCGTTCATTGATGAGCACCATGGCGTTATCCTCAAACGAGAGCCGGATCCCGTTCGGGCGGCGGATCTCCTTCTTCTGCCGGATGACCACCGCTTTCTCGAGTTTCCTCCGCATATCTGGAGTACCCTTCTTGACGCTCACGGTCGCAACATCGCCAAGGCCCATCTTGGGCTGCCGGCGGCGGACCCCGTGATAGCCGTCGACAGAGACGATCTCCACGAGTCGTGCGCCGGTGTTGTCGGCACAGACCATCCGGGAGCCGGTGGCAAGCGCACGCGGAATGGTAGACTGCATCGCCTTCATTCCTTCACCACCTCGACGACCACGAAGTTCTTCGTCTTTGAGAGCGGCCTGCACTCTGCAATCCTGACCACATCACCGATGCCCGCGTTGATGCAGGGTGTGCTGTGGGCATGGTACCTGGATCTACGTTTCTCGTACCGCCTGTACTTCTTTATGTAGTGGAGGAACTCACGCTCCACGACGACGGTGCCGTTCATACGATCGCTCACGACTTTGCCGGTAATCACCTGGCCGCGTACCGGCAAAGTGCCGTGAAACGGACAATTTATGTCCTCGCACTCCGTCTCCGGAATGGGGACATCCAACCCAATATTTCGTGCCATTGTATCCTCTCTTATCTGATGCGCATCGTGATCCGCCGTTCCGGCTGCCCTTCCAGGCTTGAACCGTCAACATCGACAGTTATACCATCAGGAAGCCGGAAGCGGAACAGACTGAACCGTTTTGGTATTCGCTTCTCTCCCCGCTCTGTCCGGATAACAAGGGTGTTTCTGGTCTCATCGATGATGCGGCCAGATACCCCGGCGTGGCCGGGATTGCTTGCGCGGACTACCAGAACATCCAGGCCGATCAGCTCGTGCCGCAGGATGTTCCGGGGAGAGATCATGCATTCCTCCGCGAGTTCTGCTCGGTCCTGATGCGCGCGATAGTCCGGCGGATCTCGCGGATCCTGCCGGGGTTCTCCGTAGCACCGCCGGCGCTGACTTTTCCCCGCTCCTGGATCAGTTCAAGGGTAAGCTTCTGCTCATGCTCAAGGAGCTCAACGTCGGAGAGCTGCCTCACTTCATGCGCGCGAAAGATTGCCATTCACCTCTCCTCCAGAAACTCCTCGTCCGGGAACTCCCCGAGATCTTCTTCGAGTTCTTCATCATCACCGATCTCCTCGGGTTCGGGCAGCGGCTCCGGAGGTTTCTTCGGTTCGGGCTCGCTGACCTCAAAGGCGTCGGGCAACTTCGTGTCCGGCGGGACGATCTTGACCTGGACACCGATGGTTCCGAGCTTCTTGACCGCAAGGGCATATCCCTTCTCGACGATCGTCTCGCTCGGTTCACCGGAATGCTTTACGTAACCCTCTGTGAACTTCTGGGTCCGCGATCTCGCGCCGGTAAGTTTCCCGGCGACGATGACCTCGCAGCCGAGAGCACCCGATTCCATAACCCGGCGGATCGTGCTCTGTCCGGCTTTCCTGAAGTACCAGCCGCGTTCAAGCGCGTTTGCCAGTCGCTCCGCCATGATCTGGGCGTTGAAATTCGGATTCTGAACCTGCTGAACCTCCACCTGCGGGGACTCGATGCCGAAGGTGGTGGCGAGATCCTGAGTGAGCTGGCGGACCTGTTTGCCGCCCTTCCCGATCACGATGCCGGGTTTCTCCGCAAAGATGGTCACCTGGGTGCCGAGCGGTGTCCGTGTGATATCCATGCCGCCGTATCCGGCCCGCTTGAGTTCATGCGTGAGGAACTTCTCGACGCGGACGTTGCGCACGCCTTCACTTATAAATTTCTTCTCGATTGCCATTACACCACCTCGGTCACGATGATCTCGATGTTCACGGTCTCCCTGCGTTTCGGGGTGGCGCGGCCCATAGCACGCGGGAAGAACGCTCGGAAACCACGGCCCCTGTTCGCGGAGACGTGGTCGATCCGGAGGCTCTCGGTGTCAAGGCCCATATACTCAGCGTTCCTCTCGACGGAGTCGAGCAGCCTGATGTAGGCCTTTGCGGCCTTGACCGGATACCGGCCAGCCACCCACCCTTCAAGACCCCGCTTGTGGGCTACGTTCCGCTTGAATCGCCTGAAGGGGATGGGTTTCTCCAGCGCCACCACACCGGCGAGGTAGATTTTTGCCTCGGTGGTGGTCATGCCTTTGATGAACCGGGCAATCTCGATCGAGTGTTTGGGAGAGACGGGAATCTCGTTCGCTTTTGCGCGAGCGGTATTCTCGTCCTCGATCATTACCGAATAACCTGTTCTTGCCATAACCATCACTTCAGCGGTACGTACTTGCTCGACCGGGTTGCACCGATACCGGCGCTACCGTGGGAGACCCTCCTGCGGGTCAGTGCAAACTCTCCGAGATAGTGGAAGACCGCCTCAGGGTGGATCTCCACCCTCTGGAATTCTCTCCCGTTGTGGATCTCGATCGTCTTTCCGACCATCTCAGGCATCACGACCATGTCGCGCAGGTGGGTGCGGAGGTTCGCGTCTCCCGACCTGACATCGGAGAGAAATTTCTCATGCTCCCGGGGGAGACCGCGCTCGAACTTTCTGCGGATCCGGGCAGGCATGAGAGGCAGGAGCTCGGAGAGAGCCATCTGCTGGAGAGCCTCAATGGTGTATCCACGATAGGTGAACTCCTCGCGCCGCCGCGGCATTCGTCTCTGTGTCTTCTTTGCCATTCTTCACCCCTCACTACTTCTTCCACTTGCCGGTTCTCCGGGCGGCAATGTGCCCTACCTTCCTGCCGGGTGATGTTCCACGGGCTACGGTCTTTGGCCGTCCGCAGTGCTGGTGGCCGCCGCCGCCGAAGGGGTGGTCGATTACGTTCATGCAGACACCCTTGACACGGGGCCATTTCTCAGCGGAGGATCTGACGTGGAGATACTTCTTTCCTGCCCGGGCAAACGGTTTCTCGCCCCGTCCGCCGCCGGCAACTATACCGACGGTTGCCATGCAGGCACCGCTGAACCACTTATTCTTGCCGCTCGGCATCCGTACACCGACCCTGCCATCCTCGGCCTTGCCGATGACGAGGGCCTGAACACCGCCTGAGCGGACGAACCTGCCACCGTCGTCTGGCCGGGCCTCGATGTTGCAGACGTATGCACCGACCGGGATCTCCCGGAGCGGCAGGGTGTTTCCGTTCTTTACTTCGGCTCCCGGGCCCCAGGTGACCGCATCCCCGACACCGAGACCTTCGGTGGCGAGCATATAGACTTTCCGGCCATCTTCGAGCCTTGCGAGAGCTATCGGTGCGTGCCGTGCCGGGTCGTGCTCGATATCTATGACGTGCCCGGTGGCCGGGGCGTCGTTTCTACCTGCATGCCGCAGCTCGGCCTTATACCGGTGCGATGGGGCACGGTATGTCGGGCCGCCCCGACCGCGATTCTGTGATGTAATTCTATGTCCCATTCGTTCACTCACCTTACATAATTCCGAGCCGGCTGAGGATCTCTTCAGCCGCATTCGCATCCACAAATCTGATGATCGCCTTTTTTTCGCCTTTCATGGTCATCATTGTGCGGACTTCACTCACTTCCTGCTCAAAGACCCGCTCCAGCTCGCGCTTGACATCCCGCCTGGTGGCATCCCTGTGTACGATAAACTGGAGTTTGTTCTCGTTCTCGAGCATCATCGCTGCCTTTTCAGTGACGAAGGGGTATTTCAGTACCATGGGGACTCCTCCAGTCTCCTGAGCGCAGACTCGGTCCAGATCGTCAGGCGTCCTGCCTGAGTGCCGGGGGCCAGCATCTCGGTGTTGAGCTGGGCGACCGTCACTGCGTCGACGCCGGCAAGGTTCCGGGCCGCCCTGAGCGGTTCGTTCCCGGTGACTATGAGGATGCTCTTGCGTTGTTTGTACCGGCGGCCGCGCATGGTGCCGCGCCCTGCCCTGACCTTCTTGCTTGCCTTCGCCCGCTCGACGTCGGCGTAGACACCGAGAGCTGAGAGCGCTGTGATGACATCGCCTGTCCGGGTGATCTCCTCGAATCGGTCCTCAAGGATCAGCGGGAGGTCACCATCGAAGATGTGCCCGCGTTCCCTGATGAGATCCGTGGAGAGGCTTGCCGCGATAGCGGACCGGAGAGCTTTTTGCTTCTCTTTCTTGTTGATGTCCTTGACGAGGACTTTCTCAACCTTCGGGGGGTGTGCTGCGCGCCCGCCGGTTGTCTGCGGCACCCTGGCAGCCCTGCTGCTGTTCTTTATGCGAGGAACCTGGGCGGCGCCACGGCCGCTTCCCCAGGACTCAGCCGATGTGCGCATGCCGGCGTAGGGATCGGTCCCATGCGGCTGGAACCGGGTGCTCTGGAGTGCGAGGACAGCCCGTTTAATCAGGTCGGGCCTGTACTCCTCGTTAAAGATCTCCGGGAGATCAACCTCGTGAGAGATCTCGCCTGTCAATGTTCGAACCTGTACCTTCATCGCTACTCACCCCTGCTTGCTCTCTGTGCTGACGAAACTGATCGCCGGCGTGCGGACAACATGTTCTCCCTGCCGTATCGCGGACCTTATCCGGACCAGCCGTTTGTTCGGCCCGGGGACGGAACCCTTGATCAGCACGTAAGGGCCGCGCACAACACCGTAGTGGAGGAATCCGCCTGCGGGGTTTATATCGTCACCGTTGGTGCCGATCTTTAAGATACGCTTGTTAAACTCGGTGCGCTGCTGGTAGCCCATCTGGCCCGACTGGGGAACCTGCCACCTGACGTGATGCGGGTGCCAGGGACCGAGGTTCCCGATGTGGCGCTTCTTGCCGCCGCGGGAGTGTTTCCGCTTCCGGACCTGGACGCCCCAGCGCTTGACGGGGCCTTCTGTGCCCTTGCCGGTGCTGACGGCGGTCACGTCGATATACTCGCCGGCCTCGAAATTCCCGGTGATCTCGATCTCTTTCCCGAGGATCCCGACGGCGTACTCGATCTGATCGTCAAGATTTCCGCCGGCGATCCGCATCTCCATCAGGTCAGGAACCTTCTTCGGGACGCCGGTGAGGCGATCGGGCTGCGTGCAGGTGATGGCGTAGAGTTCCGTGACCCTGCCCTCAGCGATCGCCTCCCTGATGGCATCGAGGGCGGCAGCGGTATCGTGGTTCTTCGGGGCGGTTATACGGCGGGACAACTCCTCATCAGTGTCTGTTGTCCAGGCCTCGGTCAGCGCGTGCTTCCCGTAGGTATCCTCGTAGTATGCGCGCACACCCGCCACCCGCATGGGCGGAACCTCAACCACGGTCACCGGCACCATCACATCCCTTCCTTCGGTGGGACTGCTCTTGTGGTCGTCCACCATGACGACGTGGGTCATCCCAACCTTATATCCTGCGAATCCCTGAACAGCCGGGGCTCCCGTGTACTCCGGCCATGAGCCGTAACCGGGAACTGGGCTCTTTGCCCGTTTCCTCGGGCTGTATGCGAGGGATCCTCTGCGTGGCCTGTTATACTTCGGCATGTTTCAATCAACCCTTCGTGCAACTAGTCTTATGCGCCGACTGCATGACGTCTCGTGCCGCTGCAGTGCGCGAGATCCCCTGCCGGACCGGCAGGCCGCAGGTCGGTTGCATTACGGTGAACCCATCGGGCATGACATCGAACGACGCACCGTTCCGGTGTGCCGTGATGGGAAACAGCTGAATGGAGGCAGCGGGGGAGACGCCAGTCTCCTGATCTCTCCCGCTGCCGGCCCGGCGTGCATCGGGTACGTCCAGTCGTCGCTAATAGATCCTGACTCTTTGACGCTTTCCTCCCGGAAACGGGCGCGCTGCACCGGCGTTGGCCCAACGTCTCGATCAGATCCAGCTCCTGTCATCCCGTTGTGGCAAGCACAACTCCTCAATCGACATCGCCCTCCATAGGGAGGGTTCGACACTGTGTTATCCTCTTACCTCCTGCGCTGTCCCGCCGCGGGCCCCTGACCATCTGCGTATACCGCGATATCAGAAGGATATCGGGGATCAGAGACACACAAGATGCCTGTTACCCCATGGATCCCGGCGGGGCAGGGCAGAGCGGTTTCTTAACCATAAGCTTAAAATGAGATATAAATCTTGTTATCGAATTTATGGCGATCTGGAAAGAGAAGATTCTCGCTGCAGGCAAAATTCTGCGGTTTTTTGGACTGAAACTCGGACGGGATGAGAGAAGATCTGTTAGCTCATATCCAGGGATAGCCGTCTCTTGAAGTGTTGCCACTGATTTGCTACGGCCACCTGGGCATGAGGCCTGCGCTCTTGTGCGCGCTCCGGGAACCGTCTCATCCGAAGTACAGGTCGCCGTCTTCGTTGATGTAGACCTCCACATCCTCGCGGACCTGCCTGCCCCTGAACCGATCGGGGTTGGCATCCCTGAGTCTGTTGATGAGCGATACCGTGTCATACTTGACCTTCACCCCCATCTTCTCAGCCTCGGTGTAGATTATCTCGGGAGCCTTGAGCAGGTCAAGTCCGCCCTTGAGCGTACAGAGGTGTGCGGCGTCAAGTGTATAGAGAAACTCGAGGGTGTCACGCGCCCGTGTTATGTTCTCAAGGGCAGCCTTTTCGATGGTGCAGACGTTAGCTTTTGATGTCTTGATGATATCTGCAATTTGTTGCTGCGTCAATCCTTGTTTCCGATATCGCAGTACTTCTTTCTGACGATTGGTAAGCAGACCTTGTTTCATCAAATATATATATGAACACATCAAATTTAAACACTTCTGCTTAACACTCTGTCTCAACCTTATTTTTTAAGGATCGTGGATCGAGGATCCATACGAAGAGAGGAGTGGGGAATAATCGATCCCGGCATCTCCCAACTTTCGACCGAATGGGTATCCCGCGTGCTGGAGGAACCCCCACATTCCGGTTCGCGCCGCCGAGGGCACGAAGCAGGAAATCCTCCTGCGGATCATGATACATCAGGTCAAGCGGCACAACAGTGCAACGGAGAAGAACGTTACCGGGGACGCTCTCAACCGGCCTGCCGGGGAATCCGCTCCCAGACGCGGGAGAGAGGTAGAATCACAAACCAGAATGGGCGTGGTGCCACCTAAGGCATCATGCCCCCGGCGAGAGAAGGGGGTAGTTGACTCCATTTCAAAACGTTTATATGAGAACTCGGTGAAACTATCGTGTTCTCAAATTTTGAGAGGTGTTTAAAGTGGTAGTTAAAGTAGGAATTGCGAAACTGGGAAATATCGCCAGTGGTGTAATGGCTGAACTTCTCCTCGATGAGCGCGCCGACCGTGAAGATATGATCACTTTCATGGCGACCTCCGGGACGAAACTGCAGCCTGAGGATATTGACCGTGTGGTCAACAATATGAAGGCGTGGGCTCCGGACTTCTGCATCGTCGTATCTCCTAACGGCGTTCTCCCCGGACCCACCCAGGCACGCGAGAACCTTGCAGCAGCCGGGATCCCCTGCGTTGTCATCACCGATGATATCACCACCAAGAAGGAGCAGTTTGCTGCCCTCAAGGAGAGCGAGTTTGGCTACATCATCATGAAGGCTGACGCCATGATCGGCGCCCGCCGTGAGTTCCTGGACCCCATCGAGATGGCGGACTATAACGGGAACCTCGTCAAGGTGCTCGCTCTCACCGGCGCGTACCGCAAGATGCAGGTGGAGCTCGACAAGGTGGTCGACCAGGTGAAGGCCGGCAAGAAGGGCAAAGACCTTGTGCTTCCGAAGGTCGTCATGACCGCTGACAGGGCTGTCAGTGGTGAGTTCAGCAACCCCTACGCGCTCGCAAAGGCCCGTGCCGCCTACGAGATCGCGCAGCAGGTCGCCGCGGTCAACGTTCAGGGCTGCTTCATGACGAGGGAGTGGGAGAAGTACATCCCGATCGTTGCGAGCGCCCACGAGATGATGCGCCAGGCCATGGTTCTCTGTGAGGAGGCCCGCAGCCTCGAGAAGGCCATGGATGGGGTCATCAGGATGCCGCACAAGAAGACCGGCGAGATCGTCTCAAAGAAGACGCTCATCAGCAAGCCTGAGTGAGCCGATACCACTTCTCTTTTTTTGCGCCCCTTCAACCGATATCTGCCGCGGCAACGGGATCTGGATTTTGTAGCTGTCACCCGGGGAAGGCCGGGGGGCTGTACGCAGATCCCCAACCCCGGCCGGGCAGGTGGGCCGTGACGGATATCCCATATACAGGATAGAGCCGCCCTCCCATCACCCCGGCCGGGGTTTTTGATCGAGAGACCCGCGCATGGCGATGCCTGCCGTGGCGCACCGTTCCGTGTGGGTATTATAGGGTTGCCGCTCCAACCGGAGTATGAAGGGTCATGTTCACCATCCGCGAGATCCGGACGGAGCGGGGGATCATCCAGTACCGGAGCGAGTCCCTCACCGGGATCAGGTGCCGGATCAGTCCTGTCCGGGCCAGACGAGGGATCAATACCCCCCCTGCCATGCTATACCCCCACGAAGGCTGCCCATTCTGTTCCGGGAGCATAGATACTGCCACACCGACATTTGAGGATGGCAGCCGCCTCAGGCGCGGGGAGAGCGTGACGTTCCCGAACCTCTACCCCTACGCCGAAGACCACGTGGTGACGGTGATCACACCCGATCACTCAGCTGACCTCTTCGGCCGTCAGAACCTTGCTGATGCCATATCAGGCGCGGCAGAGGCGCTTGCCGGGTCTTCTGGATACGCGAGCATCAACTGGAATCACCTGCCTTCAGCGGGCGCAAGCATCGTCCACCCTCACCTGCAGGGTATGGCCGATACGGAACCCACCAGGCTTGCTGACCTTTATATATCCGGCGGCCGCCGCTACCTCGCTGAGAGAGATCGGATCTACTGGGATGACCTGATTGAGCACGAACGCTCCTCGGAGAGGTTCCTCTTTGAGGACGAGATCTTCTGGTCGGCAAGCCCGGTTCCCCTCGGCGAGCGGGAGGTGCGGGGTATCCTGCCGGTATCGACACTCCCTGATCTCGAACCCTACATCGAACCGCTGGTCGACGGGCTCCTTCGGGTGATCGCCTTCTACCGGCACCTCGGAACCCGTGCTTTCAACGCCGCGATCTATTTTGACGCTCCCGGAACGGCAGGAAAGGGTCACCGGGCCTTCTGCTCCCTTATCTCAAGGTTGAACCCGAACAACCTCTCGATGTGCGATTCGGCGTTCATGGAGCGGCTGCACCAGGAACCGATCGTCCTGACGCTCCCCGAAGACCTGGGCGCCCTCTTCCGGGGCGGGGCACGCGCACCATAGGGGCTCCGCTCCCCGGTATGAAAATTTTTTACAAAAAAGTGGTGGTTGGTTTTTCTGCCTTACACGATGTACTTGCCGAGCAGGCGGATGGAGTTGGTCATGTCGGGGCCGAGGGGCGAGCCGAAGATGATCTGGGTAACTCCAGCCTTCGTGAGATCATCACACTTCTGCTTGACAGAGTCAGGGGTTCCGGCAATGGTGAAGGCATCGATCTCCGCGTCGCCGACAAGACCGCCGACGGTCTTGAAGTCGAAGCGAGCGAGGGCCTCCTTGATCTTGGCGACGTTGTCCAGGTTAAGACCGTGGCGCGTGAGAACCGGGGGCGGAGAGCCTGCGGCGATGAACGCGGCCACAATCTTTGCAGCGTTCCGGGCCTTCTTCTCATCCATGTCGATCGACATGGCGGTGTAGGCGCCGACGTCGAACTTCTTCTTGCCGACTGCATCCATCGCCTTCTTGATGAGCGGGATGGCGATCTCGAAGTCCTTGGGGTTCGATGCGTTGATCAGGGCACCCTCACCGACCTCGCCGGCGAGCTCGAGCATCTTGGGCCCCTGGGCACCGATGTAGACCGGGATACCCTTCTTGCCGGGCAGGGTGACGCCGGTAAGCTTGGCACCGTCGTAGTCAAAGAACTCCATGTTGCCGGTCTTCTTGACTTCCTCGCCAGCGAGGAGCTTCCTGATCTGGACGACACCCTCCTTCAGGCGGGAGACGGGTTTGGCGGGGTCGATAGCAAGTTTCGGAAGCGTCGAGAGGTCACCGGGTCCGATGCCGAGTACGGCGCGCCCGTCGGAGATCTCATTTAAGGTCGCCATGAAGGATGCGATGGCTGCCGGGGTGTCGGTGAACGTGTTCATGATGCCCGGTCCCATCTTGATCGTATCGGTGTTCGCCGCGATCATGGCGAGGGTCGGGTATGCATGACGGTTGTTGTAGTGATTGGTAATCCAGGCGTAGTCGATATCCTTCGACTCTGCGAGCTTGGTGTACGTCACCACCTGCTTGACGTTGACAGATCCAGGCACAAATTCAATTCCATATGTGGTCAAGGCTAATTCACCTCACTTGAGTAGTTATGTGCAGAGAGATATATATATTATCATTTTGTGTTCGTCAGGTGACATGTACCGCAGAACGGAGCGGTGTAATGTGTTATCCACGGCGCCCGATGAATCTCTTCGGTTATCCGCAAGAAGGCTTTTTTGTGCGAAGATCGAACCAGAAATTTAGATTCTCCCGAATCAACATGTCTCACGCCCGGATAGATTACAGAAATATATATCTTTGTCTGATCATATATTCTTAAGCAGTTTCGGGTGATAGGCATGCTCTTTTTTTGCGGCAAGGGGTCACGCGAGGTATTATCAGGCAGGGAGTAGATTTATGCGGGTACTGGCAATCGGGCTTGGTGGCGCCGGGTCGCGGATCGTGGATGTTCTCCACGACCATGACCGGAGAAGCAAAGTCTGCTGCATGAGTGCGGTGGTGATCGATATCGATCCGAATTCCCTTACGCAGCTCCGCTACCTCCCGAAATCAGCAAAAATCTTCTTCCCTCCAGTCGAACCTGGCGGTATAACAGATATCATCGATATCGGGGAGGTGATGACCCGGATTCAGAGTCTGGATACAATGGAGATCGATGCCATCCTGCTCTGCTGCGGGCTCGGGGGAAGTGTCGTCGACATCGCACCGCTCATAATCGATGAGATCAGAAAGTCCTACATGGAGCCAATCTTCGCGCTCACCATCCTGCCGTGCCTGGACGAGGGGAAGCGGGTCTCGGCCAGGGCCGCCGATGACCTCGATATGCTCCAGGAACTTGCGGATGCCGTCGTCCTCTTCGACAACGAGACCTGGTCAGGGAAGATCAAGACCGCTGCCATGACGGAGGAGAAGAGAGTGCATAAAAACAGGCCCTCTCATGGGCTGAGCCCGAGAGACCACTACAATATGCTCAACGAGCGGATCGCCCGCCAGGCCGGCCTTCTCCTCCGCGCCGGGGAGTTTAGCGAGCGCGGGATCGAGGTCGGCGAGGTTGTCCTGGATGCCGGTGAGGTTCTCAATACCCTGAAAGGAATGGGTTTCGTCGCAGTTGGCTATGCGGTCGAGCGCCTGCCGACCGGGTGGTTGGACCTCATTTACCGGCGGCGGTCGGCGAAGTATTTCATAGAGGGATCGCACGAGAGGGCTGCGCGGATCGTCTCGCTTGCCAAAAAAGCAGTATATGAAGAGATCTCAGTCCCTTGCGACCTCACGAGCGCTGATAAGGCGCTTGTGTTGATCGCCGGGCCTTCGGCCGAACTCTCGATGAAGGGGTTTCAGACCGTCAGAAAGTGGATCGACCGGAGCATCGCGGGGCTTGAGATGAGGTCCGGCGACTACCCGGTAAAGAACACCTCGTTTGTCGGGATCATCATCATGCTCTCAGGACTCTCCAACATCCCCCGCGTCGAGGAGATCCGGAAGATCCGGACCGAATACCAGCTTGAACTAGAAGGGGAACGGCTCAGGGCCGAAGAGGGGGAGACTGGGGTATCGCCGGGTACCGAAGGCGAGGATATCCCGTACTCCGCCCCTCCACTTGAATCAGAGTTCCTGGAGGGAAGGGATATGGCAGAACCATCTACAACAGAAAAAGATGAGATGATCGAGCTCTCAGGCATCGGTCGGGGCGGCCAGAAGAAAAGGGATGATACCATCGAGATCTTCCCGAAGTACGAGAATAAAGAGGACAACTGCGCTATCAACCTCCCTCAGAAGCAGAGAGGAAGGGAGATCGACATAGCAGGGTCGACATCGGTCACCCATTCGGTGCCGGCACCGAAGAACTCGGTATTCAGCCCGAAGGGTATCAGCCTTGAGAAGACCGCCCCGAAGGATGATACAGTGCCCTACTCTGCATCTATACAACCGGTGCAGCGACCGAAAGACGATACAACGCTCTACTCACCATCGATACAGGCGGTGCAGCGACCGAGGGATGGTACAGCACTACACTCCCCATACATGCAACCACTGCAGCGACCGAAGGACGGGGCGCCAGCCAGCGATCGGGTCTCGCTCGGCCCCGGTATGCGGCGGCCGATCGATAGTGTCCTTGATGAACCAGGCATCCGCATGAAAGAGGTGCTTCCTGAGCCAAAGGATGACCTGCTCTGGCGTAGACCTGACCATGGGAGCCCCCGGCCAAAGGAGGTTGACCCCTCGCGCGGCAGGCTCCGGGTGATCGATCCTGCCGGGCGGCAGTCGGAGAAGAATAATAGAAGAAGGGACAACCAGGGCGACGGTGGGATCACCTGGATCATATAAGCACCCGCCATCTTCTCAATATGCCCGCCTCCTGTAGGGCGCCCTCCAGCGCGGCGCTACAGATCCGAATCGATGATCCGGCAGGTGTTCAGGAACCCGTGGCCTGCGGCTGACTGCCTCATCGAGGGTTCTTGGTGGTCCGGCACTAGATCTCTCTCCTGCACGAAGGAGAGACCGCAGTCGACGCGCTCTACGTGCCGCCGGCCGCGAGATCCGCAAGCCTGCTCGATCTCCAAATCCGCGCGGTCACGCAGGAGAGAGCCCCACCCGGTCATCTTCTCGCTAAACCACTTTTGCACCGGGGGTTCGTGCGACCCGGTGAAGATTCCCGGGCATTCCCGTTCTGAATGCATATTCAGGCTCATCGCGTCTCCACAGCGCCCTCGCTGTCCTGGTATCTGCCCTGGTAGAGCCGATTGCCGTTTCTGACTTCCTGTATGATCATCTGCACAACCCGATCCCCTTCTACGAGTGTGACGGGGCCGGCACCCATGTTGGTCAGACACAGGGTCAGCTGACCACGGAATCCGGGATCCACAAACCCACCGCCGATGAAAACCCCCCGGCGGGCAAATGAGGAGCGGCACCGGAGAGTTGCCGCGAGATCAGCGGGGAGTTCTACCCACTCGATCGAGGGAATGAGGCTGCATGCGCCACACGGAAGCGTGGCCGCCCCGGCCACCCGGAGGTCGTAGGAAGCGGGCTGCTGGGATGCACTGTGGTAAGGATCGATGATGAGGTCGCCGATCTCGCGCCGGCGGGTGATCTCGCTGGATGATAGGATCATTGTGTACTGTACCGGCACAAAAACGCTTAATATCTTGCGGTAAAAATGGGTAGGGGGACCCATGGGGTAGAGGAGATCCTTTTGGGCTTCGAACCCAAGGACGCGGGTTCAATTCCCGCTGGGTCCGTCAGTTCTACAGGTGGACGATGCGCGCCCGGAAAAACATTATATATCGGGTGATCGGCCAGTGGCGGTGCCGTCTGCAGCCAGGGTATCGAACCGCACCGGGGCAGACTGCCATCGCCTGATTACTCCTGGAACCCTGGTCAGGGCCCGGGTGTATGCACTAAACCGCTCAGGGCAGCGATGAGTAACTCAAACTGGCGTGTCAGTCCCGTCAGGGCATCATCTGTAGTTAATTGCCAAAAATGTGAGTTATTTTGTTATTCCTTGCTTTTTCCTGCGCTTTTACCCTGAACTCTCCCGGTGCCAGCAATCCATCGGTTCAGGTATTGGATTAAGAGGAGAACACCTACAGGCGACCCCGGGTGCGCGGTGACCTGCTCCGCCCCGCCCCACTCCGGCGGCGGCGCACCACAAAGATGATACCGAGGAGGATCGCGACGACAACCCCGGCGCCGACCACCAGCATCCAGGCATTGAAGGTCTCTTTTATTGTGAGCGGAACAGTAAACTCGGTCGTATCTGGAGGAACCTCCACATCAGTCGATATCTGTTCGTAGCCCTCGCAGGCAGCGGAGATGGCGTATATCTTATTCGTGGTGAGCGCCGTCCGGAGGAGGCCCAGTCCGTCAGTCACCCCTACGGCCCTGCCGTCAACCTGGATGGCCGCGCCGGCAACAGCTTTCCGGTTGGTATCCTCCACGCGGATGGTTACGCTTGCACGGTCATGCCTGAGCTCCGTGATGATATCTTCCCCTTTCCCGGAGACATGGCGAACCTCCATCCAGTCTTCGTACCCGGACGCCTTCACCATGATCTCATAGATGCCTGCATGGACATCGGAGAGCATGAACCGGCCATACTGATTGGTCTTGCCCTTAAGCGTCCCGTTGATGTAGACCTCCGCCTCTGCTATCGGCTTCATCGCCTCACTAAAAGCCGTCAACGAGACCGGGTATGCCGACTTGGAGAGATGCACGAGGTAAAAGACATTATCCGCCTCTACGTAGCGCTCCTCCTGATAGGGCTGGTAATCAGGCGCCGTGACCCTGAGGGAGTACCGCCTCTCCCGTTGCAGGTGGATCGGGAGGTTGCCATTGATATCGGTCGCACCTGCGCGCGCACCATCGATGAAGACCTCCGCACCCTCAATGGAACCGGAAGTCTCAGCATCCCGGATCTGGACAGCAAGGAGATCGCTTCTGAAGAGCCAGTATTGAACTACCTTGCCGCTGCTTCCCATCTGCACGGTCTTTGCGAGGTCGTAGTAGTTCGATGCGTGGATATCAACATTGTAAATCTCACCCGACCGCACCGAGAAGCCCGCACTCCCATCGTTCCGGGTAGTCTCCTGGCGGGAGATCCCGTCACCCCCAATGCGCACCAGGGCGCCGATGACCGGGCGCATGGTCACCGCATCATAGACCTCGACTGTGAGGGTCTCATCTTTGCGGACCATATCGACCTGGATCCTGACTCTGTCAGCGTCGACGTAGTCGATCCAATCCCGATAGCCCTTCCACACCACCTTCAGGCGCAGATCTCTCGTCCCCGGGTGAACATAGGAGTAGGTGCCATCCGATGCAGTAGTGCCCACATACTCGCCGTCGATGTATATGGATGCGCCGGCAAGGGAGTCGCCGTTCTTCCTGTCAACCACGTTGATGTACAGGGTGGCTGCCTGCACAATCCCGCATATGAGGAGGCACGCTATGAGAAGGCCTATGATGAGACGACGCTTTATCATGATAGTCTGTATATCACCTTGAAATTTGAGTGCATCGGTTTACATCCAGCGTTCAGCCGGGACACGCTCAAATACCATCCCTTCAACGAGAACCGGCATCAGCGTCCGACCTACCTCTATTGTACGTTCAAGCCGCCACTCCCGGTCGGCGTGGATGGTGAAGATGGGATCGCCCTTCTTTACCCGGGTTCCCTTCTTCGCGTGGATATCAAGCCCCGCGCCGTGGTCATAGGGGGAACCCGCAAGCCTGGCGAGGGTTACGAGCGCCCGGTTGTTGAGTTCGATGACGTAGCCATCATGCGGCGCCCGGACAACGAAGTGGTACTCTCCGGGAACGATATCCCCGGCCTTCACCCACGGATCGCCGCCCTGGATCTCGATGATCTGGCGCATCTTATCGAGCGCCTTCCCGCTCCGGAGGATATCGGCCGCCATATCGAATCCCTGCCCGTATGCAGCCTTTCCTGCCATTTCAAGCGCAATCCCGGCTATAGAGAGGCTCTTCTGGATCAGGGAGTTCGGCTCTGTTGCGCCCTCAAGGACGGAGAGAGCCTCGCGCACCTCAAGGTTCGGGCCGATGGTGCGGCCGACGAGCGACTCCCCGTAGCTGAGTGCGCACTCAACCCGCATCCCGAGTCTCTCGCCGAGCTCGATGAACTCACGGGCGAGTTTCCGGCCTTCCTGGACATTCTCGATCTTGGTATTCTGGCCGACCGGTATATCGATGACCACGATGTCGGCGCCGACGGCGAACTTCTTGGCCATGACGCTTGCAAGCATCTGGCCCCGGGCGTCGATCCGGAACGGGTACTCGTAGGTGATGATCTTGTCATCGGCCGGGGCTATGTTCGTGGCCCCGCCCCAGACTATGACGCCGCCGACCTTCTCGGTCATCTTCTGGACTTCAGACGCCGGGAACGAGACGGGCGCGAGAACCTCCATGAGATCCGCGGTTCCGCCGGCGCCGGTGATAGCGCGTGAGCTGGTCTTCGGGATCCGTAGCCCACTCGCGGCTATGATCGGAACTATAAGGAGGGTGATCTTGTTACCGGGTACGCCTCCGATCGAGTGCTTATCGACGACCGGGTGCCGGGTGAACTGGAGGCGTTCTCCGGTCTCGACCGTGGATCTCGTAAGGTGCTCTACCTCGTCCATATCGAGGCCATTGATGTAAGATGCAATGACGTAGGCGGTTATCTCGCCGGGAGAGAGGTTGTCATTGACTATGTCTTTGACGATCTCCATGGTCTCGTCCTTGGTAAACCTGCCGCCATCCATCTTCTTCTTGATGTGCGAGAGGGAGGGGGGCCGCTCGGCGCTCCGCACCTCGACGGGTGTTCCTTCGCTTGCGGCGAGCGTGGCGTTCAGCGGCCGGTAGATGCCGATGACACCGGGTTCGAGGAGTGAACTGGTGGTATCGACACGGGCCTGAACACTCCTTCCTGCGGCCTCATCGGCGATCTGGACACGGTCGCCATCGCGGACCCGTATGAATTGTGCGTCGGTGCTGTGAAGGAGAGCCCCCCGGTTCGCGATGTCGATCAGTTTCACTGTCAGTCTCATGTTCGTAATCCCATCCTGATTGAATTTGAGGGCTCGTACTACTTAAGTAAGGCTGTTCTTACAGAACCTGCGGAAGTATCAGGCCTGCGATTCCCCGAATGCCGGTGGGCCGGGTAGGCTCTATTGTACCAGACGCGCCGTCCTTATCCTGTCCGCAGGGCCATGATCACTATTTGAGAATGAGCATCCCCTGCCCTTCATCCCGGAGAGAGGAGACCGGGGAGCTCCCGGTGGTATGAACGTGAGGGGTTCCTCTGCAGGCGCCAGGCCTCCCGGAGAGAAGAGGCAGGCTGAAATGATCCAGAACCGCTCTCTAGACCCTCACGAACCGGCTCTTCCCTACGCCACATCGGGGGCATTTCCAGTCGGCAGAGAGGTCTTCGAAGGCTGTATTCGGCTTAACGCCGCGGGCAGAGTCCCCGATCGCGGGGTTGTAGATGTAGCCGCATACTGTGCATCGGTATGAATCCATAACGGGTTCTCCTTTCCGCCCTAACCTGCCTCGCGGGCTGGCGGGCATAAGATCTCACTTTGACCCGGGAATGGATAAGCGCTCCGGTCAGGAGGCCGGGAGAGGGAGTTCCTTTCCGGAGATGCCGTCGAGGACGATCGAGCGCTCCCCTCGCTCCGATGCCAGCCTGATCTCATAGACAGGGTAGTAGATCGTCTCAAGCCCGACGATCTCAGCCGTCGGTTCAAGCCCTTTCAGGATTGTCCGGAGCGAGGCCTCCGTGACCTTCACCTCCAGCGCCTCCTCACGGAGCGGTTCCATCGGGAGTGCCTCCCCTCGCCTGAGTGTGTGCAGCCCCGGAACCTCCCCGGTGAGAAGCGGCACATACACCACAGCGCTCCCTGCCGTCGTCACCTCGGTGATCAGCTTCGCCTCCCGGAGCTGCTTTATGGCTTTCTTCACCGCGCCAGGGGAGAGGCGGGTATCGGCCTCGATCTCGGCCATGGTCGACCCGCCGTTCGCAAGCCCGGCGACGACCTTCACCGCCGCCTCATCGAGCCCCAGGAGCTCCGAGAACCCGGGCCGGACCTTAATGCCGCGATCCAGCTCGACGATGCAGCCGGTCAGGGCGTCGAGGACGAACGATGCCATCTTCGTCGTCTTCCGGATGAGACCACCGATATAGCGGATCTCAACCAGGAGTAACGGCCGGTAGACGCGCCCGGCAGATACGATCCGCTCCTCGGGCTCGAGGATACGGAACCGGCGCCTCCGTTTCGCCATCGCTATATCGAGCGCCTCCTCCCGGAGCAGCATCGGGATGACCGCATCGCCGGCGGCAGGCGGATCTTCCTCCTCCGGGGAGTTTACAGCGGGTTCTGGCGCCGGGGCAGGCGGAGCAGGCACGAGTCGGGGCGTCACCCCCCTGTGCTTCGTCACCCGTCCGCGGAACTTCATCTTCACCTTCCCCCGGGAGAGTCCGCCCATGACGAAGAACTCCCCCGGCTCGAGCTCCGCAAGCTCCTCGACCTCCCTCCGGGACGAGAAGAAGAGGTTTACTGCTTTTAGATCGTTCTCTATCGAGAGCTTCCCTATGATCTGGCTGTTGCACTGCGAAAGAACGTTCTTTGTCACGAGCGACGGCCGCTGAGTCGCGACCATCAGCCCGAGCCCGCGTTTCCGTCCCCGGCGGGATATCTCCTCGATCTTTTTTATGGGGGCGCCGATCTGGGGGATGAACTTGTCTGCCTCCTCCACGATCAGCAGGAAGGGCTGCCTCAGCCGGCTCTCGAGGTCGTAGAGTATCTCGGCGAGCTTCGTCACCTCTTCACGCATATCCGCCGCCTCAGAGACGTCGAAGATCACCGCAGCCCTTGAGCGGATCGCATCCTGCATAACCTCCCTGACATCGACCTTCCCGATCTCCGCGTCACAACCCTCGCTCAAACCCAGCCAGATGAGGGAGAAGCGATCCTTGAGCGAGAAGTATTCCCCCTCCGTATCGATTATGCAAAACCCAATCCGGGCCTGGAGGAGCTGCTCACATATGACCGCTATGCCCCAGCTCTTCCCGGCGCCCGACTGCGCGATGATGCAGGTCCGTCCTGTCACCAGCTCCTGAGCATCGACAGCGATATCCAGATCGCCGGCCTTCCCGATGACGAGATCCATCCTATCAGATGATCAGAGGGCGCACGGGGCTTTAAGGCTTCGCTTCGGTTCTTTAGAGATGGATTCAGCGATCAGAGAGATCCATCAGCGCCTGTTCCGGCTGAGCGATAATACAACTCCGAAGACTGAAAGGACGCCGAACGCAAGGAAGATCAGGTGCAGGCTCCTCTGGAACTCCGGGAATATAGCCGGTGTGACGACGGTCGACCCCATGATGAACGCAAAGACCACGAGGACCGCCCCCATGGAGAGCATCATACCGAGCGAGCGCATCATCGCCGTCATCGCCGACGCGCTCCCGTAGAACCTCGCCTCCACGCAGCCCATAATGGCTGCGGTGTTCGGGGACGAAAAGAGCCCGACCCCGGCGCCCAGAACTGCCAGGAGCGCGACGATCGCCGTGACCGGCGTCGCATCCGAGAGTGTGACAAGGCCGAAGAGACAGACCGCCGAGAGCGCCATCCCCACCGAGGCGACGTGTCCTGGCTGTACCCGGTCGGCGAGGCGACCCGCCGCCGGGGCGACGAAGGCCTGGACTATCGGCTGTACGAGGAGGAGGGTGCCTGCGGCGATGGGTTCGTAGCCCCGTATGTACTGGAGGTAGAGGGAGAGGAGGAATCCGACCGCGTATGTGGCGCTGTAGTTGATCAGGGCGGCGCCGTTCGATGCAGCAAAGACCCGGTTTGACGTAAGCAGCGAGACCGGGAAGAGAGGATTCTGGTGCCGCCGCTCCACCAGGTAGAAGGCCGCCCCGAGCACGAGCGCCGCTACGAGGAGCATCAAGCCGCCCGGGGTGGCCGCCGAGGCCAGACCCAGGAAGAGGCAGAAGATCAGGGCGGATGAGAGGATCAGGCCCGGGAGATCGAAGCGCTCCTGGCGCCGGTCGTTCAGGAACGCCGGGAATCTTCCGGCGCAGGCGAGGACCGGGACGGCGATGGCCACGGTCACGACGAAGGTGCTCCGCCACCCGAAGAACTGGGTCAGGGCGCCCCCGATGAACGGCCCGAGGGAGAGGCCGGCATAGACGGCGGTGGTGTTGAGCCCGATCGCGTAACCCCGTTCGCCAGGCGGGTAGAGGTATGTGATCAGGGCCACGCTGTTTGCATAGATCATGGCGCCGCCGATCCCCTGCACGAACCGGAATAGAAGGAGCATGCCGATCGTGGGCGTGAAGACGGCGAGGAGGGAGCCGGCGGTGTAGACCAGGGTTCCGGTCATGAAGACGGTGACCCGCCCCCGGGAGTCGCCGAGCCTCCCCGCCGGGAGGAGGAATATGACAGACGCAAGAAGGTAGGCGCTCGTGACCCAGGCGAGCGTGGCGGCGTCGGCAGCAAACTCCGCCCCGATTGCGGGGAGCGCGAGGTTAACAGCGGTGCCGGTGAAGGGGTTTAAGAACGTGGCGATTGTGATTAGTACCAGGATGAATCTTCGCGAATACGTCTGCTCCTCGCCCTGCTCTACATTCATCCCCGGGAACCCTGGAAAATCCCATTCTCATCCGGATTCTCCGCTACAAGGGTATTTGCACTCATCGCATAAGAACGCTGATACCCGGGGAGAATTATACTGATAATCGATATCCGGGCGGAGGTATGAACCGCCTTTACGGTGCGTATGCAATAAGAGGGCGCAGGAGACCGATCGGTCCCGGCACCCTTCGCACGCTCCTCCGTGAGTGGGGCTGGAACCACCTACCGCCAGATTGCCCCCGCGATGGCGCCGCCGATCAGGGAGAGCAGCCCCTGGTAGATGAACGCCGATACTATGATGACAAGCGATGTCCCGACCCCCGCTACAAACCCGAACGCCCCGAGCATAACCGTGCCACCGATAAGAAGCAGCACCGCGATTATGATAGCACCGAGGATGCCGGCAATCAGCCCGGCCTTCGCTCCGTTCCCTACCCCGCCCCCGACCATCCAGCCGGCGACAAAACCGCCGACCAGCGGCCCGATGACCGGCAGCAGGTAGCCCAGGATAAGCCCTACAAGCCAGCCGACGATGACACCCGTCCAGAAATTACTCGCCATAACGTTCCTTCACCGCCGGGTGGTAGGGGATCTGGAATATAAACGTTTGGGTCGGGATCGGGCTACCGGTGGATCAGCGTTCCTACCCGCCCGGCAAGGGCGTCACCTGCCGAATCGAGCGATGTTATAACCACCCGGCGTCCTCCGGCCTCCAGAAACGCGATGGCCGCCTCGATCTTCGGCCCCATGGACCCGGGCGGGAAGTGCGTCTCAGCAAGATGCTTTTTCGCCCCGGCAACCGTCATCTCGCGGATAACCTGCTGATCCGGATCTCCGTAATTCAGGAAGACATACTCAACATCGGTCAGTATAAGCAGGTAGTCAGCGTCTATGAGCCGTGCGAGGAGCGCTGCGGTGTAGTCCTTGTCAACCACCCCTTCAACACCGCGAAGGAGGCCGTGCGGACTGGAGACCACCGGGATCCCGCCGCCGCCAGCGGCGATCACGACCATCCCATCCCTGACGAGCCGGGTTATCACCTCACCCTCCACAAGGGCGATCGGGCGCGGTGAGGGAACCACCCGCCGGTAATCCTTCCCCGGGATCGGCACCATCTTCCAGCCCTTCTCCTTCATGAGACCCTTTGCCTGCTCCTCCGTATAATAAGGACCGATGGGTTTTGTCGGGTTCTCGAACGCCGGGTCATCGGCATCCACCACGGTCTGCGTCAACACTGTCACCACCGGGCAGTCGATCCCTGCCGCCCGGAGGGTCTCGTTCAGCGACTGCTGGAGCATATACCCGATCATCCCCTGGCTCTCGGCCCCGCAGATATCGAGCGGCATAGGGGGGAGGGTATCCTTCGCCATCTCATTCCTGAGGAGGATATCCCCCACCTGCGGACCATTCCCATGGGTGACTACGACGGCGTAACCTTCGCGGATGATCTCTGCTATATGCTGCGAGGTCCGGCGGACGTTTGAGAACTGCCCCTCAGCGGTGCCCCTCTCGTTATGTCGCAGAATGGCGTTGCCGCCAAGCGCGACCACTACAGCCTTCTTCACCATCCGCATCACCCCCGCTCCAGCGTGCAGGTCATGCAGTGGGGACCGCCGTAGCCTCCGGTCAGGTTCTCGAGGCGCAGCGGGAAGACCTCGATGCCATGCTGGCAGAACTCCTCCTTATGAGGAAAGAACTCTCCCGAATTTTTGATCCGGCGGTAGTCCTCTTCTGCATGATTGAGGAGCCGCCCGTAGCGGGCCGCATCAAGTGAGGCCTTCCGTTCCAGGTTCGCGAGCACCATCTTCATCACCCGCTCCCCGTCAACCGTGAGGATGACGCCGTCGCGTATGCAGAGAACGTTTGCGGCATATGAGAGCTGCTCCAGGATCGATAGATCGATCACAGAAAAACCCTTTGACCTGATGTAGTCATAAAGGCTCAGGGTCTCCCCCGAAGGCTCATATCCCCCGCTCGTCCTGTGGCAGACGTCGACCTGTGCCCGCCGGAGCAGAACCTCCGGGCCGATCACCACCCCGCTTCCCGCGACGTTGAAGTAGGTATCGAGATGCATATCGATCATCGGGTCGGGCCGCCTGCTCGGGATGAGGGGATGGCCCGGCTGGTGGACGACGCCGATCTCGTCAAAACCCATAAGACAACCGAGGATCTGGCAAACCCCGGCCTGGTTCGTCCGGTCCCCGGTGCCGATGAGAGCAAAATCCCCCATCGGCATGAAGTCGCCACCTTCAAAGGTTCCGGGCTCACTCACCGCCCCGGCGATTGGGATGCCGAGGATCTCCCAGAGGAACCGGGTTATATCTGTCTCCCGGGATCGCTGAGGCTTTGCCAGCCGGGTGAGAACCAGGCCGCAATCGGTCATCGCCTGCTGATCGCGCATAAAGTAGAGGTTCGTGAGCGGCCCCTGCCCTCGAATACGAACATCCACACCGCCGCCGGCGTGCCCCCCTCCGACCTCGATGACCGGATTTAAGAGGAGGAGGGTGAAGAAGTGCTGGGAGTCCAGCGCATCAGCGTTCTGCTCCATACTCCGGCGGGCCTCCGCTACCTCCCTCCTCTCGCCGCGAATGACGACGGTCTCATGCGCCCAATCGACGAGTCGCCGGCGCACGGCAGGATCACGATCGGCGGCATCGATGATGGTCTCCTTGAGCCGCAGCACCCGGACACCGAACTCCTCCTCAAGGGACTGCTCAAGGCTCTCGTGCTCCCGGCGCGCCTCATAGCGGCTGAACGCCCGCTCATAGAGTGCCGCATACGGCTCAAGAAGCCCGAAAAACATCTCGATTCCAGGTCTGTGGATGGCAACCTTCCTGAGCCTTTCCCATTCTGCCCCCGCTGCCATGCGCCTCACCACCCCCGCCCGGGGGCGATCACTACAGAGAAAATTCGACTTTTCTGCCATTCGATGATGAAACTGACGCTTGAAGCGACGACAAACGCCATCAGACTGTAGAGAAGATTTTTTATACACCGACCCATCCATTGGCACTCCAATCAGGATATTTCTCCCGGGAAAATGGATAAACCTGTCGCGGACAGTCTTTGCCCGCAGGTTGGAGGAGCGTGAGCACAATAATTATAGCCATGAGAGGCGACTCCCTCACAGGAGATATTATCCTCCGCCCGCGGAGGAGGTATTCAATCGTGAAGATCAAGCGCTACAGGCCTCCAATCTCTCCAGCCGCAAACCCACCCCGGGCAGTGCGGCGACTGCATCGCAACCCGACATACATCCCGATCAGGATCGGCCCGAAAGCAAGCGCCGCCGTTCTTGCAGCCCTATCAGCGACATCAACCATTGTCCGGACTGGTTCTCGGGATCTGCATACGTATTGCAGGGCTGTGAGCCCTGCCGGGCCGGCCTGAAACATTTTTCCAGTCTGCTTCATCGGATGCAAAGGCCACGAAGGAGTTATTTGTCAGGTCAAAGAGTAGATCCACCTCCGCCGGGGCCAGGTTGAGAACAACAGCGGCGACATGGCGAGAATGGGTGGAAGCACATGCAGGAATGTCCGGACCATCGTTGCAGGCCGCAGATAGAGGAGGGCACCTGTCGCAAGGGATCCCGGGTGAAGGCAAAATGCAGCGACCTTGAGGAACGCATGCATCCCCGAGGAAAGGAAAATATGAGAACACCGCGCATAGATTTATAGCACACGCCGGAAGGAGACTGGAGGCACCTGATGGGAGATGACGATATCATCGAGGTGAAGGATCTCGAACATGCATTTAACGACGTCGAGGCGGTGCGCGGCATCAGTTTCAGCGTCCGGAGGGGCGAGATTTTCTCTTTCCTCGGCCCAAACGGCGCGGGAAAGAGCACCACGATCAACATCCTGACGACGCTCCTCCCCATCCAGAGGGGCGCTGTGCAGGTGGCCGGCTACGATCTCGCACGGGAGCCTGAGAGGGTCAGGGAGTCCATCGGCATCGTCTTTCAGGACGAGGTGCTGGACCGCGACCTCACTGTCTGGGAGACGATGGAGTTTCATGGAAGACTTTACTCGATCCCCCGCGATGAGCGTAGGCGGCGAATCGACGGTATGCTCGCTGTGGTAGAGCTCGAGGCCAAAAGAGATGTGCGTACAAAGAACCTCTCCGGCGGCATGAAACGGCGGCTCGAGATCGCGCGCGGTCTGATGACCAGGCCGGAAGTCCTCTTCCTGGATGAGCCCACGCAGGGGCTTGACCCCCAGACCCGGCTCCGGATGTGGGACTACATCAGGCAGGTAAACGCTGCCGGGACTACCATATTTTTAACCACGCATTACATGGATGAAGCAGATATGCTCTCTGACCGGATCAGCATCATCGATCACGGCAGGATCGTCATCACCGGAACCCCGGAGGAACTCAAGAACACCCTCGGTAAGGACGTCATCTACCTGGAGACCGGGGATGATGCGAAGGCGCGGGAGGCCCTCCGGGGGGTTTTAGAGATCCGGTCTATCACCGAATCACCGAGGGGGCTTTCGATCACCATATCGTCCGACGGGAGCCACTGTCTCCCCGGTATAGTCGAGCGGGTTCGCGACGCCGGGATCGAGATCATGAGCGTTAACCTCAAGAAACCGACGATGGACGACGTCTTCGTCCACTACACAGGCAAGGAACTGCGCGATACGGGAGCGTGAGCAGATCGAATGGCATGGGAGTTTCTCACCGTCTACTGGCGGGAGATGATCAGGTTCGTCAGGTTCCGGACGCAGCTCTTCTCGTCGCTCCTGCAGCCGGCGCTCTGGATGGCTTTCTTCGGCGTCGCCATGTCCTCAAGCTTCAACCGGTTCACCTCTGAGATCCCCGTCCCGCCGGGCACAGTCCCGGTCGACTACCTCACGTTCATGGCCGCCGGCATGATCGCTATGACGACCCTCTTTACGAGCCTCTTTGGCGGTATGAGCCTCCTCTTCGATAAGAACTGGGGGCTGATGCGGGAGATGCTCGCAAGCCCCATGCCCCGGACCCATATCATGATCGGGGTCAGCCTCTCGGGGATGACGAAGTCTTTCATACAGGTGGCGATCATAATGGCGTTCGGGCTCATCCTCGGGGTCGAGTTCTTCCCCGGGTTCTCGCCGGCCCGGATCGCCGTCTCGATCCTCGGCATATTCGTGTTCGTCGGGGTATTCTCACTCGGGTTCCTCCTCTTCTCCTCAAACATCTCCATGCGCCTCGAGAGCCCCGAAGGCCTGCAGGGGATCATCACCCTCCTCACGATGCCGCTCTTCTTCGTCTCTAACGCCCTCTACCCGATCCAGGCCTTTCCGCCGTTCCTGCAGGCCCTCTCGACATACAACCCCCTGACCCACCTGGTCAACGGCATCCGCTACTTCGCCCTCGGGAGCGAGTTCTTCGCCGTCGGAGCCAGGTATTCCTACACCACAACCGATATTCTCACATCGTTTGCCTATCTGCTGGCCTTCGCGGTGGTGATGTACATACTCGCCCGGCAGGCGTTCCGACGGGCGGTAGTAACATGAGTAACCATGCAGGGAGTCATCCATGCAGCGCTGGCGATGCTGATCCTCAATCGCCGACACCCTTCCGGGATGCACCGGAGTGCCTGGCCCGGATAAGGCGGAGGAGTTCAGCCGGGCGATACCCTCGGAGGCGGGAAACGGCATCGCCGTGGTCAACAGGAACGGTGGCGTGAATGTGAGTGTCTGGGAGGAGGATCGCATCGCTGTTACGGCGGTCAAGCGGACCGTCTACGGCCTGGTTGAACTCGCGAAGGTCAGGATCGAGACCATGCATACCGGCATGAACGTTCGGGCGGAGCGTGGGCTACACGATACGGCTGCCGCCGGACGTCATACTGCGGTTGGCCGAGAGTTCGAGCGGTCCGATCAAACCCTCGGGGGGGCCCGACGATCACCATCACCACCTCAAACGGGGATATCGAGCTCTCGGGGCTCTGACCGGCGGGCACAACCCTTATGCCCTGCTGACCGGAGAGTACCTGAGAAAGGAGCAGATGACGATGGCAGACGTCTATTTCGCTGATCTCCGGGCACGGGGCCCCCATGATAGCCGGTCCCGGAAGATCCGCCGTCTCTTTGAGGCCGCCGGGTTTGGTGCGGTCGTCCGACCGGGCGACCTTGTGGCCGTCAAACTTCATGTCGGGGAGCGGGGATGCGACACCTTCATAAACCCGATCTTTGCCCGGCAGGTGGTCGAAAAAATCAAAGAATGCCGGGCACACCCGTTCATCACAGATACCGGCACCCTTTATGCGGGGAGCAGGATGGACGCGGTAAGGCATACCGTCACCGCCATAGAGCATGGGTTCGATTACGCGGTGGTCGGCGCCCCGGTGATCATCGCCGACGGGATCCGGGGCGGCTACTGGTCAGAGATCGCAATCGGGGGGAAGCATTTTGAAAGCGTCAGGATCGCCGGCGGATTCCTCGATGCCGAGAGCATGATCGTCCTCTCGCACGTCAAGGGCCACGACCTTGCCGGGTTCGGGGGTGCGATCAAGAACCTGGCGATGGGTTGCGCCCCGCCTTCCGGGAAGGCGGAGCAGCATGTGGGCCGGCCGCTCGTGGATCTCGATCGATGCGGGGGTTGTGGGAAATGCACCAGGGTCTGCCCGCAGGCGGCGATGACCATAGTCGAAGGCCGGGCGCACCTCAACCCCGAGCACTGCGTCGGGTGCGGCGACTGTATGCGCTCCTGCCCCGAGGGGGCGATCGAGTTCGACTGGACCACCGAGATCAGGCCGTTCATCGAGAGGCTCTGTGAGTATGCCCTCGGAGCTGTCCTCGATAAGCCCGGGAGGGTGGGCTACATCAACTTCCTCCAGAACATCACCCCGGACTGCGACTGCGTCCCCTGGAGCGACGCTCCGATCGTCCCCGATATCGGGATCCTCGCTTCCACCGACCCGGTTGCTATCGATCACGCGAGCCTCGATCTCGTCGACAGCCAGAGGGGGTTTGCTCAAACGGCGCTTGCGAGGAATCATGCTCCCGGAGAGGACAAATTTACAGGGGTCTGGGACTACACGGATGCCCGCTACCAGATCACCTACGCTGCCAGGATCGGTCTTGGCGATGCGTCCTACCGGTTGATCGAGCTGTGAGGCAGCCAGGCATTATACCGGGCGCCGCCCCTGATCGGTTTTACACACCCTGAGGGGTGTTTCCCGGACCCCGGGAACGCCGGTGCGGAGAATAACCTTTTTCATCCTCCCGGGAGAGGGATCAGATGATGAATCTCTCGTCTGAACCGATCAGTCAGGATGTCGCGGATACGGCGCCGCTGACCCGGCGAGAGATCGCTGACCTCCTGCCGGGGGTTCCAGGATGGTCGCTTGAAGATCGGCGCCTGGCTGCCCGGTTTGTCTGTAAGGGGTTCTGCGATGCCGTAGCACTCCTCCAGGATATCGTGCGGCTTTCCGCGCGGGAGAATCATCACCCGGACATCTGCATCCGGGAGGGTCGGATCGTGGATGTCGCCTGGTACACCTACGCCATCGGCGGACTCTCCAGGAACGACTTTGTCATGGCCGCACGCCTCTCCGAGTGGCTCCGGTACCGGCAGGGCGGAATTCTCTAGTGTCCGTTGCCACCCCCGCCCTCTTCTACATGAGCCTTTGTTACTCTCTATCATTATCTTACACGCTCTTCGCGTCGCCCGCGAAATGAAGTTGCCGGCACGCACCCCTCGGTCGTCGCGCCAAGCGCGCAGGAGTGCCCGCTCCCCTCTCTCGCCTGCGGCAATCAGCACAGGGGTGTGCGGGGGCCACCTCCCACTCCAGGGCTAACGGCGATTCTCATCGCGCAAGCATCCTCAAGGGTGACTCGATGCACTTAACCCATACCGAAGGCCCGCATGACCCTTGACCGCATGGCCTCTCTCGGGAGCGCGCCGACCACCCGGTCGACGAGCATACCATTTGCAAAGAACAGAAGCGTCGGTATCGCCGTGATGCTGAAACTTGTCGCTATCCGGGGATTGAGATCGACGTTGCATTTGCCGAAGGTCACCCTGCCGGCAAAATCCTGCGCCAGATCAGCGATCACCGGGGCCACCATCCGGCAGGGGCCGCACCATTCTGCCCAGACATCGATGACGAGGCAGGGGTGTTTCTTTGTGGCATCCTGAAACGTGTCATCGCTGATCTCGACGACCCTGCCGGTGCTGCCGAGGATGCTGGCTTCAAGCTCCCGGAGGCGCTCTTCGCGTATACGCTGCAGGTCGTCATTCATCACTCTGTCCTCTTCCATATAACGAAAATATGATCCAAACTCCTATAATGGTTGGGTGGGAGACTGTGGCCGGGTTTTCGCAAAGTTATATATCCACGCATCTCCAACTTATTATGCCTCATTGGTTGAAGCGAGGTGGGGTAGTCAGGAAATCCCGGCGGGCTCATAACCCGTAGACCGATGGTTCAAATCCATCCCTCGCTATATTCTGTTTTTGCGCATATTTCGCCATAAGAGCGACAGCCGGTGCGTTCGCGGCATAGGAGCCTCAAGCGAGACCCGCGCATGAGAGCGCCGGAAGCATGACCTGTGACAGAGATCCGCCCGGTGAGCTGGCAGGCATCATACCGTAGCATCTGGCAGCAAAAAGAGCGCGGTAAATAGTGCAAAGATGCATGAGGCCCGGATACGAACCGTGCATGAAAGTATTACGTCTGTTGCTTCCCGGTTCTGAATGTCGAGAGATCGGCCTGGTGGGTGCCGGCCACATAGTCCACGACACAGTTGTAACACTTCTCCCCGTCGATATCCACCGGGTAGCAGCCGGTCAGACACCCGGTGCAGAGGTTCCGCTCACCACACCCTATAGCCTCCACAAGATCCTTGATAGGGATGTAGGCGAGTGACGTCGCGCCGATGCTCTCCCGCACCACCTCGATCTCTTTCCCGCTCGCGATCAGTTCAGCACGGGTGGGCATATCAACCCCGAGGTAACAGGGGGAGATGATCGGCGGGGATCCTACCCTGAGATGGATCTCATCCGCCCCCGCCTCACGGATCATCTTCACAATCCGCCGCGAAGTCGTCCCCCGGACGATACTGTCGTCGACGAGGATCACCCTCTTATCCTTGAGGTTCCTGCGGACGGTGTTTAGCTTGATCCTGACCGCCCGTTCCCGCTGCCGCTGGGTCGGCATGATAAACGTCCGCCCCATGTAACGGTTCTTCATCAATCCCTCGACAAACGGGATGCCCGAGCGTTCGGCGTAGCCGGCAGCGTAGGCGGTTCCCGAGTCGGGGACCGGACAGACGATATCCCCTTCAACCGGAGCCGCATCATAGAGCCCCTGCCCGATCCGGCGCCTGACATCGTAGACCAGCGTCCCGTCTATAATCGAATCAGCGCGGGCAAAATAGGTGTACTCGAAGATGCAGTGTGCCTTCCGGTTCGCTGTAGCGATCTGGATCGAGGAGAGCTCATCCTCATCGATACGGATGAGTTCCCCGGGCCGTACATCCCTGATGAACGTGCCGTCGAGTGCATCGATCGCCACGCTCTCCGATGCGACGATGTAACCGTGGTCAAATTTGCCGATGCAGAGCGGTTTGATACCGAGAGGATCGCGGAAGGCATAAACGGTATCGTTTAAGAGCGCAACGGTGGCGTAGGAGCCTCGCAGACGCCGCATGCAGAGCTGGACGGCATCCTCCATGCTCTTTGAGGTACGCAGCGCCTCGGCGATTATGTAGCCTATGATCTCGGTATCAGTGGTTGTGCAGAAGATCTGCCCCCTGCGCTCGTACTCCTCCCGGATCTCGGCCGTGTTTACCAGGTTGCCGTCGTGGGCGATCGAGAGGTCGAGCCCTCTGTAGCGGAAGTTGAACGGCTGGACGTTCTCCGGAACCTTTGTCCCCGCCGTCGGGTAGCGGACATTCCCGATTCCGGCGTTGCCGTACAGTTCCTGGAGGGTTCGGCTATCGAAGACCTCGACTACGAGCCCCTGGGCCTTATGGGTGTATAGTGTATCTTCAAAAGTGGATATCCCTGCGCTCTCCTGTCCACGGTGCTGGAGAGCGTACAGGGCATAATACAGCGGAAAGGAGACACCGCCAGCATCGACGATGCCAACGATACCACACATGATACAGCTCTTAGTGAGTCGGTACCTTTGATTTCTTCTCTATCCAGCGGTAACTGCGTATTCTCCGGCTTCTTCCAAAGCCGCAGGCTGCGCAGACCCGGTGCTGTGCATGGAAAGAAGCCCTGCCACAACGCCTGCAGGTGATGTGGGTGCGCTTCTGCCGTTTGCCCATTGAGGGCGTGCCTTTTGACATTCTCTCTCACCTGCTCATTCAATTGAAGGCGTGATGTAGATCACGTTATCGCCGCGGACGATCAGTGTGCCAAGTCTCTGCACAGCACCGTCCACTTCTTCTTCTGCCTTATCCAATACCAGATTCATGTGAACGTCGTATCCCTGAAGGATACCCCGAATCTCCCTTCCACCCTTAAGGCTGATGATGACGGGCTGACGGTTCAGTACCTGATCTAAAATATCCAACGGTCTTGGCGCCATATGATTACCTTTTGCCGTCCTTTCTGGGGTAATATATTTGAGTGAAGAAACTACTTAAATATACCCGCGCTGTTGCGAAGAAACAGCTGCTTCCTCGAGATCTGGATGATAAAATGTCGAAGCTCACCGTGAAAAAACGCCACGTCATCAGAAGATCACAGATTGCCCGACTCCTCGACCGCCTCGCCGACGAGATCGGGCCATCGGCCGAACTCTTTCGGTCAGACCGGATCGAGCGGATCGAGGCCGATGTCCCGGTCGAGATCTACCTTGTCGACAAAAAACCGCTCCTGATGGCCACCGAGGCCTGGGCCTTTCCCACCCTGCGGGGCCTGGTCGAACACCCCATCCTGGAGCGGCAGGTGGTGGTCGATACCGGCGCGGTCAGGTTCATCGCAAACGGCGCGGATGCAATGCGCCCCGGGATCGTCTCGATATCACCCGACATCCGCGCCGGACACCCGGTGCAGGTCGTCGAAGAACGCCACGGAAAACCGCTTGCTGTGGGGATTGCGCTCTTTGATGCCGCCGATATGGAGCTGAAGGAGAGGGGAAAATCGGTCAGGAGCATCCACTATGTCGGGGACAATATCTGGAACCTTGAGATCTAGCGCGAAAAACGAAAGATACTATTAAATAAAATTCATTCCTCAATTTTTCTATGGTTAAAAAACTCTTTGACAGTATTCTCGGCAAAAGCCCTGTAAAAAACGAAGATGAGTACATGGAGCTCGACCTCGCATCTTACGAGGGATCGGCCTCAGAAGAACCGGCATCCATGTATATCAAGATCGCCACCATCGCAGATCTCAAGGATACCCCCCGCGTCAAGGACGAGGTTTATAACGGCAACATCGTCATCGTCGACATCGGGCGCCTGAAGATGGATAAGGTGACCTTCGAACGGGTCATAAAGGATCTCCGCGACGTGGCAAGGGACGTAAACGGCGACATCGTAGGCCTAGGCGAGCAGAAGTACGTCATCATCACGCCAATGTCCGTCAAGGTCTCACGCGAGAAGATCAGCGGTGGCCTGTAAGTGCGGGAGGTCTATCCGGGAACCTGCCCCGCGTGCGGGCGCGAGATCCAGATCACCCATCACCGTCTCGAGATCCCCCACTTCCCCGATCTCCTGCTCGTCTCTATCGCCTGTAGCGCCTGCGGCTACCGGCACACCGATACACTCATCCTCGGTGAGGGGAAACCGACCCGGTGGACGGTGCGGGTCGAGGAGCCCGCCGATCTCTCCATCAGGGTGGTGAGGAGCACGACCGGAACGATTCAGATCCCGGAGCTCGGTCTTGCGGTCGAGCCCGGGACCGCCTGCGAGGGGTTCGTCACCAATATCGAAGGGGTTCTCTCGCGGTTCGAGGAGGCGGTGGGGAGTGTCCTCGCCAATGCTGAGAGCGAAGATGAGCGGGGGGCAGCACTCAGGATGCAGGGGAGAATCGCCGCTGCACGGGAGGCGGCCTTCCCGTTCACGGTCATCCTTGAGGATCCCGCCGGGAACAGTGTGCTCGTCAGCGAGAAGGCCGATTGTCTGTGCCTTGATCGAGCCTGATTTTTTTTACCGCCCCCGTTAACCTAAAATAGAACCACTCCCATTATGCCACACCGTGAGGTGA
>JAAZIF010000069.1 GCA_012510335.1 Methanomicrobiales archaeon
AAACCCGATGCCCATGCTGGTAGCCGATACCGCTATGAAGATCCTCACGGCCAACGAGGCGTACCTCCGGTTAGCCGGCATCGACCAATCACGTATCACGGCGATGACCCTCCGCGACTTCAAGGTTCTCGACCAGAAGGGTGAGGGGATCAGGAAGGTGCTAACCGAGAAGGCGCGTGTTCAGGGCGAGGTGACGGTCGAGTTCCCCGCCGGCACCTACACCCTTGAGCAGTACGGGATCCCGCTTCTCGACAAGAATGATGAACTGACAGGAATCCTGAATGTATATAATGACGTCACTGAGAAGCGGAAAGAGGAGGCCGAGATCCGGCGGATGCAGCATCGCATAGACACGATGATCCGGGAAAATCCGCTTGCGATCGCGACACTCCGCCCTGACAAGAGCCGGATCGATATCAACGATGAATATGCCCGGATGTGGCGGGGCACCCGTGAAGAGACACTTGCAAAGAAACTTTACGATTACGATATCACCATCCTTGATGGCGACCACTTCTACGCCTGCTACGAGACGAAGAAACTTGCGCGGACCGATGTCATGGTCCAGTGGCCTGATGGCGTGAGGAAGTACCTCACCCTGAATGCCATCCCCATCCTCGACGAGAAGGGTGATATCGAGATGGCCTTCTACGTCTGGAACGACTGGACCGATCTGCAGGAGGAGAGGGAGGAGGTCGAGAAGACCGAGCATCGCGTGGATGCGATGATCCGGGAAAACCCGCTTGCGATCGCGACACTCCGCCCTGACAAGAGCCGGATCGATATCAACGATGAATATGCCCGGATGTGGCGGGGCACCCGTGAAGAGACACTTGCAAAGAAACTCTACGACTATGATATCACCATCCTTGATGGCGACCACTTCTACGCCTGTTACGAGACGAAGAAACTTGCCCGGACCGATGTCATGGTTCAGTGGCCAGATGGCGTGAGGAAGTATCTTACCCTGAATGCCATTCCCATACTCGACGAGAGGGGCGATATCGAGATGGCCTTCTACGTCTGGAACGACTGGACCGGGCAGCAGGAGAAGGAGAACCAGATCAGGGATCTGATGGAGACCGCAAAGAGGGAGAGCGAGAGGCTTGCAGAGAGCGCCAGAGACCTTGGAGGCGCACTTGCTGCCATGGCAAAGGGTGACCTGACGGCGTTTGTAGGGGTAGAGGGCGATGATCCGCTCCATGAGGTCAAGAGTGACTACAACGCCTCACTGACTGCCATACGCGCGCTCCTTGGCGAGGTGACGAAGGCAGTCCATCGGGTTGAAGAGACAGCGAAGGAGGTCAGCAAGAGTTCCGACGAGATCATCCGCGCCACGGAGCAGGTCGCGGTGTCGACGCAACGGTCCTCGGAGGATGCACGGAAACAGCTTGACGGCATCGAAGATATCGGAAAGGAGATCAACGATCTCTCGGCATCGATCGAGGAGATCGCAAGCACATCGCAGGAGGTCATGGAGCACGCATCGAGAGCGTCGATGGAGGGCAATGAAGCCGCCTCTCTCGGCGAGGTCGCGACGAAGAAGATGCTCCTCGTTGAGGAGATCTCAAAGCAGACTGTGGATGAGATCAGCACCCTCAACAGCCAGATGCGGGAGATCAACAAAATCGTGAAGTTGATCACGGATATAGCGAACCAGACCAATCTCCTTGCTCTCAACGCCGCGATCGAGGCGGCCCGCGCCGGCGAGCATGGCCGCGGATTTGCGGTCGTCGCCGGAGAGATCAGGAACCTTGCAGGTGAGTCCAAGCGGGCAAGCCAGGGTATCGAGGATCTGATCCGGACGATCCAGACAAGCACCGAGAAGACCGCAGACTCCATGCAGGCGTCCCACCAGGAGATCCAGGCAGGCATCGAGAGCGTCAACAAGGTCATCGAGGCCTTAAGCCGGATCGTCGATGGTGTGGAGGTAGTCACCCATGGCATCGCTGAGATAACGAAGGCGACCGGAGATCAGGCCGACTCCACCAACAACGTCATGCAGAAGATGGACGAGTCCACCCACATGACCAAGGAGAACCTGGACCGCACCGAGGATATGGCAGCACTCGCAGAGGAGGTCAGCGCATCGACCCAGGAGGTTGGCAGCGCGTCTCATGAACTGGCGAGTATGGCCGAACAACTCGAGAAACTGATGAGGGAGTTTAAACTCAGCTAGAGGAAGACGATGGCAGCATCCATAGATGTGGTAGAGTTCCAGCTCGGAAAAGAGCACTACGCTCTGGATATCCAGATAGCACGGGAGATCGTGGAGATGATGCCGATCACTCCCCTCCCGCGCGCTCCCCGATATCTTGCCGGTATCATCAACTTACGGGGTGAGATTACAAACATCATCGACTTTCGAAACCTCCTCGGACTGCCCGAATCTGGAGAGATAGAGGGGCAGAAGATCGTCGTGCTGATGCCGGGTGTAGCGGGCGGGTCGAACATAGGCATCATCGTCGATGACGTCCATAGTGTCATCCAGATACGCAATGAGGATGTCGAGCGCATCAATGAAGGCATTACATCATCGATCAGCAGTTATGTCAAAGGGATCATCAAGATCGGGCGTGAGGGCAGCGAGAAGGCAAAGGCCCTTATCATCTGGCTCGACGTCCAGAAGGTCATCAGCGACCTTGGGAACTACCAGAGTCCCTAGAATCCCTTCAGATAGCCTGGCGGGAGATCGGAACCGGAATGGATGAATTTGCGGCGCTCCTGCGGAGCATCGAGAGGCTGGCCGGGTTCAGGTGCTCGAGATATAAGGAGGACTACATCAAACGGCGAATCCTCTCCCGGATGCGCCTGACGAACACCGAGGATTATGAGGCCTATCACAGGTACCTCCTCGCAAACCCGCAGGAGGTAGACCCGCTCCGAAACGCCCTCACCATCAACGTCACCAAGTTTTTTCGTGACCCCGAGGTCTTTGAAGTGTTGCAGCGGGAGGTACTGCCTGACCTGGCCCGGCGCAAGAAGACCATCAGGATATGGTGTGCCGGTTGTGCTACGGGTGAGGAGCCCTACTCGATTGCGATCCTCATGCACGAACTGACGGCGCTCCGCAGGGACATCAACGTAACGATATATGCGACCGATATCGATACTGGAGTGTTGCAGAAAGCCACGGCCGGTATATATGATGAGAAAACGCTCGAGAACGTGGGTGAACGCCGGATCCAGAAGCACTTTACCCGCCGTGATGACGGCATGCTTGAGATCCGCCCCCATATCAGGGATCTCGTCAAATTTCGGCGGCACGACCTGATGTCGGGCATTCCCATTGCCCGGTATCTCGATGTCGTCACCTGCCGGAACGTCACCATCTACTTCACCGAGGGGCAGAAAAACGAACTTGCACACCTCTTTCATTCTGCGCTTGCTGCTGATGGCTACTACATCATGGGAAAGACCGAGTACCTGGGAAGAGAGGTGGAGCACCTCTTTACACCATATAACATCGCTCAGAAGATACTGCAGAAGCCCGCTTAGAACGGGTGTACCGATCTCCTTTACCTGCGGCGGCCGGAGGAGTCCCGTTCACCTGCCGTTCCGCCAGCCTTCGAGACCTGGCGCACGAAATCCTTTTTACTCTGGTGGTGCTTCAGCTCGAAGACCAGCAGAAATAAGTTTACGCCGACGACGACGACGACGAGCATGAAGCTTACCCAGCGCTGACCGTCGTTCTGGGTCGTGATGAAGATCGCTACCAGGAGCACCACGAACGAGAGCAGGTAGAACATCACCCATGTGCGTATCTCAGGGATATCCATGCTCTCGTTAGGACGGTGGTA
>JAAZIF010000070.1 GCA_012510335.1 Methanomicrobiales archaeon
AGCGCGCGGCGGGCATCGATGACCTTGTGCTGGACCTGATCCCGCAGCTGCTGCTGGATCTCGGTCTCCTGATCGGGTATTGTCCCGAGGAACGCCTGCCCCCCTGAGGCGACCAGCGAGACATCCTTCCGGTCGATGACGTGAACAAGAACTACCTCCCTGGTTCCCGCCTCCCGGAGCGCGGGGATATAACTCAACACCTTCATGGAGGGCCCTGAAAAATCTGTTGGAAATAAGATGCGTTCAAACATGCTCTTACCTTCTCCTCTTATAATCTGCTTTATGTGAACCAGGCGTGGATCCTGGTATTCAGGAGATCCACAACCGGTAGTCCATAGTCACTATTAAGCGAAGGGGAACTATTAAAGTTGCTCAGGTGATGCCCCTCTCCCCCTGCAAGGGGGCCCTCTCGCAAGCACCGCAAAGACCGGCAGCGGGAGAGGTGATACGCCGGCGGTCCGGCCACCTCAGATCTCAGGCGCCCTTCCCCGGATCAGGAGCCTCCACTGGTGCAACATCCTCCGGAGCCCCGCGGTTCCGACCGGCGCCGGGTGCGGGAACGACACTGAGATCCCGTCAGGGGCGATCATTAGGTCGAGTGTTCGGGCACACTCGGTGCAGACGATCTCTGCCTCAGGATCGGTCCCAAGCATGGGATGCACCGTCTGGAAACGGATCCTGCTCCCCGCCATATCACAGAACTCCTCAAGCATCGCCGCCTGGTATGCGCGCTCCTCCTCGATGGCATCAGAGGCGTCTATACCGCATATCCTTCCTGTTTCATCGAGGAAACGGAGCGTCCCCGAGAGACCGACCGGGAACGAGTCCACGTATGGGGTGCCAAACCTCCTCCTGAGGTCTTCACCGACCGGCCGCAGTGCCGGCTCCCTCAGGATGTTTGCGGCAGCAGATCCGAGGCGTTCAAGATCACGGGTACCGATCCCCCGCACGAACCTGAGGTTGATGCCGATGCCTAGCCGGCCGAGGAGGCGTGCGATCTCGGCTGCGTTCTCGTCGACGCCGTACTCCAGGTTCTTCTCCCCGATCAGGTTTGCCGAGGGGGTTGGATCGACAACCCCAGGCCTGGCAAGCGACGCCACTGAATGGAGGGCGTTTCTTATCCCGGTATCAAAGACCCCGCCGAGGAACCCCGCGGTTGGCACAGCGATCACCGGGATGCCGCGGTTCTTCGCGCAGACAGCCTCGGTATCATCCCCTATCGTCTCGACTATGCATGTCGAGAGGACGAAGATCGAGGCCGGCGCGGGGGAGAGAGAGAGCGCCCGCGAAATGGTCGCCTCCAGGGCCTCCTCGCCCCCGAAGATTATATCGTTCTCTGTCAGGCGGGTGGAGAGGAGGCGGGGGATCTTGAACCGGTCGTTTGAGAGCAGGGTGGCGTGTATGAGGGAGAAGTTGTGGTGCGCGCACCCCGCAGGACCGTGGATGATGCAGACAGCATCCTGCACTTCCGTGAGCACCGAGAGTGCTCCGGTCAGGGTGCATCCTTCAAACCTGGATGAACTCGAGAGCGAAGGTTTCAATTTCATCCATCTCGAGGGGGGTGGGGATGCCTGTCTCCCTGTTCCCGTAGATCGCGCGCCCGAGTTCCAGGTAGACCGCCGCCTGATCCGATTCCGGGGCATACTCGACGACCGTCTGCCTGTGCAGCTCGGCAACCTGAACCTCATGGGACCGGGGGATGTAGGCGATGAGTCTGGAGTTGATGCGGCGGGCGAACTCAGCCACCAGATCCCGTTCGCCCCTGATATTCTTTGCGTTGCAGATCACGCCTCCGAGTGTGCATCTGCTCCGCGCCCGACGCGAGAGGCGGGCTATGGCTTTTGCGATGTTGTTTGCCGCATAGATTGACATAAGCTCCCCGGAGGTGACCAGGTATATCTCCTGCGCGTAGCCTTCGCGCATTGGCATGGCAAACCCGCCGCAGACGACATCCCCGAGGACGTCATAGACGATGACGTCGCCTTTTAGGGCGTTCAGGCGCTCAAGGAGCTGGAACGTTGCGATGATGCCCCGGCCGGCGCACCCGATGCCGGGTTCGGGGCCTCCTGCCTCAACGCATCGCACACCCCGAAAACCCTGGTAGACAACGTCATCGACGGTGATCTCCTCTTCCCCGCGCTCTCTGATGAGGTCGAGCACTGTCGGGATCCAGGTTCCATGCATCAGCATGCGGGTGCTGTCATGCTTCGGATCACAGCCGATCTGCAGTATATCGAGCCCTTCTCCCGCGAGTGCTGCCGATAGGTTTGCTGCAGTAGTGGATTTCCCGATTCCACCCTTCCCGTAGAGGGCGATCTGTTTCATTATACTTAACTATGCGCCTGCATGTGTAATTAGGTGTCGGATGATGCTTATATCAAATTATTATATTTTACTTATGTCTGGAGAATAAGCGTTCTTTTCAGGTAATTTATTAAAAAAATGATTAATATACTCTATTTTAATAATAAATTTTATAAATATTGTTTTTTATCTACAAAAAAGCATATATACCATCCCCCGAAACTCTTGTAAAACAGAGGAATATTGAGCCATGGATCCCCGATTTCGATCACGGTTGATAGTAGCGATCATCCTCCTGACCGTCGTCTGCTCAGCCTTCTCGGTGAGCTCAGCCGTCGGATTCCACCTGGAGAACAGGGATGGGAGCGGCGCCGGGGCAACGCTCGCGGAGGCCCTTGTGTTGCAGCAGAGCACCAGGATCAGGAGCGAGTACATGGAGAACCTCACCGTCTACATCGACAGCAGGAATGAGGCATTCAGCAGGCATGGTGAGCCCAAAACCGCGATCGGCCTCTATGTTCCGGAAGAGAGCGCCATATACATCCGCTCGGATCGGCACCCGGAGCAGGCTGATGATGCATTTGCTGAGCAGATAGGCTACCGGGTTTATCACACCATGGGATTTGAGGAGAGCACGGTCTTTTCATCCCTCGCCGCAAAGCCCGGATCCCGCCTGGAAGTGGTCAGCACCCCCGCCGGTGAGAAGAGAGATGCCACGATCTTTGCCGGCGCCTTCATGCTCTACCACACCTCCCCCGGCCTCCTGGAGGAGGAAACCCCCGAGATTTACGCCTACATGGACCTGCTCGCAGAGAACGGCGGCGATGCGGCGACGGTGGACGACCTCTACACCCATGGCCAGTCGGAGTGACCGAGACCTCTTTTTTTGCGGCCCACTGCACCAGGCAACCCGGGATGCATCATCCGATCCCAGATCAACAGAATGCATGGATAATCCCCCGGGTCCGATGCCCTCCGGTTCAGGGCGGGCATGCATGCTACAGGAGATAGGGCAGGATTTCCTCTCCATAAAGTTTACCCGACCCCTCACCAGATAAATACAATCTCCTCCATAATGTACTGTATGGCAACTCTCCAGGTGGCCCTAGATCTCCTCGAGATCGATCGTGCGATGGAGATCGCGGATGAGGCGGTCCGTGGCGGTGCGGACTGGATTGAGGCTGGAACCCCCCTGATCAAGAGCGAGGGGATGCAGGCCGTGCGTATGCTCCGGAGACGCTTCCCGGAGCGTGAGATCGTCGCTGACATGAAGGTCACCGACACCGGTGCCGTTGAGGTGGAGATGGCAGCGAAATCCGGTGCCGGGATCGTCTGTATCCTCGGCGACGCCGATGATGCGGTCATAGCCGAGGCAGTCCGCTCGGCCCGGAAATACGGTGTCCGGATCATGGCCGATCTCATCAACGTCCGGGATCCCGTCTCCCGGTCCCGCGAACTTGAGGCGCTCGGTATCGATTACATCAACGCCCACGTAGGTATCGACCAGCAGATGATAGGACGGTCCTCGCTTGACCTCCTCCGCCGCCTCGCCGGCGAGGTGAACATCCCCATCGCCGTCGCGGGGGGGCTGGATGCAGATACCGCATCCGAGGCGGTCGCCGCCGGGGCCTCTATCGTCATCGTGGGAGGGAACATCATCAAGGCCGCCGACGTGACCGGGGCAGCGCGGCGGGTCAGGGATGCCATCGACCGCCCCGAGATCAGGCCGCGCGAGAAGGAGAGCCCGGATGCCGCCATCCGCCGGCTGCTGGAAGCGGTCTCCGCGCCAAACGTCACCGATGCCATGCACCGGAAGGGATCCATGACCGATATCGTATCCATATGCGGGCGGGTGAAAGCGGTCGGCCCGGCGGTGACGGTCAGGACCATCGCCGGGGACTGGGCAAAGCCCGTCGAGGCGATCAACGTCGCCGGGACGGGCGACGTCCTCGTCATCAGTAACGACGGGAGGACGGACGTCGCCCCCTGGGGAGAACTTGCCACCCACTCTGCCAGGAACCGGGGGATCGCCGGCATCGTGATCGACGGCGCGGTGCGGGATGTCGACGACATCAGGGAGATGAAGTTCCCGGTCTTTGCCCGGGGAACCGCCCCGAACGCCGGTGAACCCAAGGGCCTCGGGGAGATCAACACCGAGATACTCTGCTGCGGGCAGGAAGTCAGACCCGGCGACTGGATCGTCGCCGACGAGAGCGGGGTTGTGGTGGTTCCCAGGGAGCGGGCCTACGAGATCGCGCGCCGGGCTGCGGAAGTAAAGAAGACAGAGGAGCGGATCAGGGAAGAGATCCGGCGCGGAAAGACACTCTCTGAGGTATCAGAACTACTGAAATGGGAGAAGCAGCACTGACCGGCAGCCGATTCCCCGGCTCCTTGGATGGCACCCCCTGCCTGATAGGCCCCCTCACCGGGATGAAGGCGTCTTGAGGAGTTCCCCGCCGCGATCGAGGATCTGCCGGATGGCGTCCTCGATCCGGTCCACGCGCACGATCAGGATCGCCCCATCCCTGCCTGAGTAGGCGTAGGCGTACTCGATGTTGACCCCCAGATCCCCGAGGACCGACGCGATCTCAGAGAGACCGCCCGGCTCATCGCGCATCCTGATACCGATGACCTCGGTGAACGAGACCCGGAACCCGAGATCGGTAAGCCTCCGGTGCGCATCCTCCGGGCGGTCGACAAGCGCCCTGACGACTCCAAACCCATTTGCCTCGGCGATACTGAACGCAAATATGTTGATCTCTGCATCCCGGAGCGCGCCGGCGATAGCAGCCAGCCGTCCAGGGCGGTTCTCTGAAAAGATTGAGATCTGTTTTATGATATACGGTTTCTCCATTACAATGACCTCCTGTCAACGACCTTCTTCGACTTTCCTTCAAAGCGTGGAAGGGAACCGGGTTCGACCAGTTCCACGCCCACGCCCACATTAAGGGAGCCCCGGAGGCGGTGCTCCACCATCTTTCTGATCATCATAAGATCAGTGATCTTGTCTGAGAACGCCTCCTCGCTCACCTCAACCCGCACGAGCATGGTATCGAGCGCACCCTTCCGGTCGACGATTATCTGGAAGTGCCGGCCGACCTCAGGGATCTCGAGCAGGGCATGCTCCACCTGTGAGGGGAATACGTTGATGCCGCGTATGATCAGCATATCATCCACCCTTCCCTGGATCCGGTGGATGCGCGGGTGGGTCCGCCCGCAGGAGCAGGGCGCTTCATCCATGATGGTGATATCCCCGATCCGGTACCTGATCATCGGGAACGCCTCCTTCTGCAGGACCGTGATGACCATCTCTCCCCGCTCGCCGGGCGGGAGCACCTCCCCGGTCGCAGGGTCAACGATCTCCACGAGGACGAGATCGCTCCAGATGTGGATGCCCTGCTGCTCTGAACACTCGGTGAACATGGGCCCGGAGAGTTCGCTCGTACCATATATATCGTAGGCGCGGATCCCGAGCCAGCCCTCTATCCGGTTTCGCATCTGCTCTGACCAGGGCTCGGCGCCGAGTATCCCGATCCTGAGATCGGTGTCGTCTTTGATGGAGACGCCCATCTTCTCGGCAACCTCTCCCATATGGAGGAGGTAAGAGGGGGTGCAGGCGATTGCGGTGGTATGGAGATCCTGCATCAGTTCGATCTGCCGTTCGGTGTTCCCGACGCTTGTCGGGAGAACGGTTGCACCGACGCGTTCGGCACCGTAGTGGACCCCGAGACCCCCGGTGAAGAGGCCGTAGCCGTAGCTCACCTGAAGGACATCCCCGCGCCCGAGGCCTAAGGAAGAGAATGCACGCGCCAGCGATTCGCTCCAGTTCTCTATATCCTTCTCGGTATAGCCGACGACAGTCGGCTTCCCGGTCGTCCCGGAGGAGACATGGTACCTGGCCAGGTCATCCTTTGGCACGCAGAAGAGCCCGTCCGGGTAGGTGTCCCGGAGGTCATCTTTGTACATGAACGGGAGTTTCCCTATATCTTCAAGTGACCTGATATCATCGGGCCTGACCCCCTGCTCCCTCATCCGTCGCCGGTAGAACTCGCTCACCTCGTAGGCGTGTGTGATCAGCGATTTTGCAAGCCTGTACCGAACCTGCCGGAGTTCGTCGACAGGCATCTCCTCAATCTTCTGGTTCCAGCAACCCATCACAGAACCCCCCTCCGGTCAACGACCCGCTTCGCCTTCCCCTCGAACCTGGGCAGCGACCCCGGTTCCACCAGTTTCACGGAAGTCCGGATCCCGAGGGCGCTCTGGAGCTCGCCGGCGATCATCTTCTGGATGCGGGCGAGATCCTTTAGTTCCCCGGAGAACCCGGCCCTGGTCATCTCCACCTCGATAGCCATCTCATCGAGATGCTTTACGCGGTCGACGTATACCATGAACTGCTCCCCGACCTCAGGGAGAGACCTGAGCACATGCTCGATCTGCGATGGGAAGACGTTGATCCCCCGAATAACCAGCATATCGTCGCAGCGGCCCGTGATCTTCTCGATCTTCTGCCCGCGCCCGCAGGCACATTCGTTATCGATCAACCGTGTCACATCGCCAGTGCGGTAGCGGATGAGCGGCAGCGCCTCCTTGGTGAGCGGTGTTATGACGAGTTCCCCCCGCTCGCCGGGGGCGAGTCGCTCACCGGTCTCAGAGTCGATTATCTCTGCAAGGTAGAAGTCATGCCAGAGATGAAGCCCTGAGCGTTCCAGGCACTCGAACGCCACTCCCGGCCCATACATCTCAGAGAGCCCGTAGCTATCATAGGCCTTCAGATCGAGGCGCCGCTCGAGTTCAACCCGCATATTCTCTGACCAGGCCTCGGCCCCGAATATACCGGTCTGCAGGGTATCGAGGGTTTTTCCCATAGACTCAGCCACCTCGGCAAGGTGGAGGGCGTAACTTGGCGTGCAGTGGATAGCAGTCACACCGAAGTCCTCGATCATCTCGATCTGGCGGCGGGTGTTGCCGGTTGCGCTCGGGATCACGGTCATGCCGATCTTCTCGGCTCCGTAGTGGAACCCGAGGCCCCCGGTAAAAAGGCCGTAATTGACTGCGTTCTGGAAAATATCATCTTCTCCAAGTCCGATCATGGTCATGTTCCGTGCTATCAGCTCCGACCAGTTCTCCAGGTCATTGCAGGTGTAGCCGACAACCGTCGGCTTCCCGGTGGTGCCGGAGGTGGTATGAATTCGCACGATCTCCCTGAGCGGAACCGCGAAGAGGCCGAACGGGTACCCGGCCCGGAGTTCCGACTTATAGGTGAAGGGGAGTTTCTCAACATCATCAAGCGTCCTGATATCATCTGGTGAGACGCCCGCTTCCCTGAATTTTCTCTGGTATAACCCTACTTCCTGTGCCTGACGGAGCGTCCACTTCAACCTCTTCAGTTGAAGATCCGCGAGTTCTTCAGGCCGGATTGTCTCCATCACCCTGTTCCAGAACATAAGTATCCCATCGGTATGCCGCCGGCCGGGGAAGAGTCGATACCCCGCAGACCGCACGTTGGTATAGTTGTGTCAATTCTCCCGGCGACCCCGTCGCTAAGCCGCAAAGATGAGTTCGCCGGGTATACTCTACCTTTAAGGTGAGCGGCCGGTATGGAAAAGGTTTGCTAACCCATGGCGTGGCACACCGACGACCGGTCATGCCTGCACTCGCCCGGTATACCGCTGATTCGATGCATTAATCACCAAAAGGCGCCTACTAGCTCACCTGCAGAGTGATAGGATGACGGCGGCGAAACCCTGGCTCCCGGTCTTCGGATACGGGGGACACATCAAGGCGACGAGACAGGAACTGATCATCGCGCACGGGACAGCCACCCGGCGTTACCCGCTCCAGGCAGTTAAGCATCTCCTGATCGTCGGTGGCCATACCCTGCACACCTCGGCGGTGACGAACCTCCTCAAAGCCGGTGCTGCCATCACCTTCTTTGATATCGATGGCACACCCGTCGGTTATCTCTACCCCTACAGCTACCGGTCGGACGGCGTGGCGCGCGCCGCCCAGGAGCGGGCCGCCCCACATCGGTTCGCGCAGTCGCTTGCAACCGCAGGTCTGCAGTCGAGGCTCCTCCTTCTTGAGGAGCTCTGCCACACCGGGCAGGAGATCTTCTATGCCGCGGAACTCGACTTCCTCTACCAGGTCAGAGAGGAGCTCGCGGTCTCAGTCACCATGGAGGGGCTGCGGAGGCTCTCCCGTCTGACCGGTGATATGTACTACGAGATCCTCTCCCGCACGCTCCCGCCGGGACTCGGGTTCCATCGCCGGACGAACCGCCCTTACCGCGATCCCGTCAATACCATGTTCTCGCTTGGCTACGCGATGCTATACGGCAACTGCTGTGTCTCCCTGGTCGGTGCTTACCTCGACCCCGATCTCGGTATGCTCCACGAGGGCGCCGGGAGCCTCGTATACGACATCATGGAACCGCAGAAAGCGGTGATGGTGGATCGCACCGTCATCAGGTTTGCCAGGGAGATCTCGGAGGAAGACTACGAATGCAGTGAGAAGAGATGTTACCTTGATGGAAACTTCTCAAACCAGCTTGTGCAGGCGTTCCGGGACTCTATCGATCAGTCCCGGATCGATACGCAGGTGCAGATCCTGCGGGACGCGCTTCTCGCGAATACCGAGTTTCACGTGCTGTACTGGTAGACACCCCGCTGGATTGTGAACTCCGGGTAGAGGGCGAGAGGGATCTCCTGCTGGGAGAGATTCCTGACGACGATCCGGGGGCACCCGTAGAGCATGGAGACGAATTTATCCAGGACGATGGGTTCAGCGGTTGCGGTTATGAGCACCTTCCCGCCAGGGAGATTCATGACCTCGCCACTGACGCCTAGGTTTGTGGCGATCCTCTTTATGCATGCGCGGAACCCGACACCCTGCACCTTTCCCGATACCCTGATCTCGATCGTTTTCACAGCCAGTGCTCCTGGACAACCCGCATGGACATCTCCAGTTCATCGTATACCTCGTCCCGGATCCCTGTGTCGCGGATGTTGAGAGCCTCGCTCACGGCCATGTCGAGGATCTCCCTGGATCGATCCGCGTAATGTTCTGCGTATACCCGGCACGCCATATCACCGAACGTGAAGGCCCGCCGGGCGAGCGGTCTGATGATCCGCGCCTCGTCGATCGCGTATTGGAGCATCCGGTCCGCAAGTTCATGCTGCCTCGCGTTCCTGGCAATGAGAAAGAGCTCGGTGTAGTAGATCGCCCGTTTTGCCCGATCGGGTGCCGCCCCGATGGTTCTGTCGAGCGTGACCATATCTTTTGTTGTGTACTCGCCGCGCCGGATCTTCTCGCGGCAGTCGAGGATCCTGCCAAAGGCTGTATACTTCCAGGATTGGGGCATAGCCTGCTCGAGCTGGACCATCATGCTGTAGCGGATCCGATCATCCTCAATTCTGGATACGATCTCGACAGCACGCTGCTGCATCACTGCCTCTCCGGTCTTCCGGTAGAGCGAGAAGAGCATCCGGGCCATGCGCTGTTGCGTCATGGCGGTGATGAAGGGGATCTGGATGCTTCCGACTGTCTTCCCCAGACCTTCCAGAAGTTCATCGATCTCTTCCTCATCTCCGTAGGTCTCAGCGAACTGCGCCACGTCAAAGAGCATCGAGAGCCTGATATAGGGGGAGGGGATGCTCACCACGGTACGGCACATGGCCGAGAGGATCTCCTTCCTCTGGACGGGTTCACTGACCATGTCAAAGACCGCCGCCAGCGCATCCACGTACTCCACTGGGTCAGTGATCCTGCTGACCTGTTCTACTGCCCAATCGACATCCTTCTCCTGCCGGCTGACCGCGTTGACATTCTTCGTAGCGTAGACCAGATTCTTCCTTACGAATGCCTCCCGTTCCGGGTCGACAAATTCAAGCAGCTCCTGGGCCTCATCGAGGTAGGTTCTGGCCATAACGTGGTCGATACCGGCCATGAGCCCGGCAAGGTCGGAGAGCATGATCGCGCGGATGGAGGAGTCAGCAATGGTGCTGATGGTCTCATGCAGCCTCCTGATGATCTCCTCGGCCCGCTCCCCATTGCCCAGAGCCGAGTAGGCGCTCACGATCCGGTACATACCTGAATACCGGGAGTAGACGTCGCCGGCGTGCTCGAAGAGGTGGTACATCAGTTCAAGCACCTGCGGTGTTGCTGTCGACCCCTCGATCCCCTCCAGCAGGTAGGCCATCACCTCGTAGGGGTCGACAGAGTCAAACTCCCTGACATACTCGGTGAAGAAAGTGAGGATTCGCTGGATCATGGCGTTCCGCTCGTATCCACCCTCGATCTCCAGGGAGAGGAGAGCCATCGGGATGGCAAAGATCGGGCTTGAGTAGATCTGGGAGTACTCGAGCATGATGTCAACGTAACTTGCTATCTTGATCGAGATCTCCTCGCGCGGGGTGCCGGTCTTGAGGAGATCGAGCGCGGTCTCGAATGGTTCCATCATGCCTTCGAAGACCCGGGCATCACCACGGGAGAGGTGGTCTGCAGCCTGCAGGCTCCCGACCCTGATATAACCCTCGATGAGGGGGTCGACCAGGTGCCGCTGCAGCGATGGATCAGTGATCTGGGAGAGGATCTGGGTCGCCTCACCGAGCGCCCGGAGCGAGAGCTGCTCGATCCCGTACATGATCAGGCCGTGGATCACCTTGCCCATCACAAAGAGGCAGTGGTCAGGCTCCAGCAGGGATGCGGAGAGGATCCGCATTCCGTGAAGAAGATCGAGGTCGCCGTCCTCAACAGCGAGCACGGCCGCCTGGTCCACGACGCCGCCCAGTGCCTCGGCCCGTGCCTGCTGGTCCATAATCTCACAGGTGAGTGCGGTAGCGCGCCTGAGGATCTCCCGATCTTTCCGGGCGACGCCGATCTGTGCCATCTCGATGACGATCGCTGAGATGGCCTGCTCGCGCAGGGTCTGGTCCACGATCTGGTTTGCCAGGCTCACGAGGCCGGACGGGTCTTTCTGGCGGATGAACCCCCGTCCGATCAGGATGGTGTTGCACTCGAAAAGCAGGGTGTCCTGTGTCTGGTGCAGCCCGGCAAGGTCTTTTATCGCTGGCGTGTGCCTGACGACTTCATCAAAGTTGTCCTCCTTGCAGAAGTCGGTCACCGCCTGATGTACCAGCGAGTTGGCAATATCGGTCTCCAGCGCGGCAAGGATGTTCTCGCGGACGAGTCTGGTCTCGTCACGCCTGATACCTTCCTTGATCAGACGGACACTGGTATCGAAAAACTGGGCATTGATCCTCTGGGCGCTGGTGCTGGCTTTCTTCATGACCTCGATCGCATGGTAAAAGTCCCCCATACGGGATAGTGCGTCGGTGATCTGCCGGTAGAGGTGGGCTGCCTTCGCGGCGTCACAGGACTCCTCGATCAGCGGCACGATATCAAGAAGTATTGTCGGGTTCTCGTTCTTTTCGACGACCGCGATGCCGGAGAGGACGATCTCCTCGATGGGGAGTTGGGCCTCTACCGTGCTTCTGGCGTTGAACTCAAACGCCTTCTCAAGGTACCAGCGCTCCCCGCTGCGCTCTGCTTTCTTCAGGAGTTCGAGGACAAGGGTCTGGCCTGCCCAGGGTTTCTCGTCATCGAGCCTGAGCAACCTCGCGTAGACCTGTTTCTTGTCCCGCTGGCGGTCGAGGAGGTGTTCGGTCAGTATAGCGAGAACCTCGGTGAGCCGCTCCTCCGGGATCCCTGAGAGAAAGTCTATTATCTGCTCGATATCGGAGATCTCCTTCTTCAGCGAGGATCTCCAGGTGGCATCCACGATGTCAGCGATCGAGTTGGTGCGCCGGATCTTCTGGTCGATCTCGGTGGCGTTTAAAATACTGCTGATCACCAGGTGGATATCGTCTGCCTCGATGCCGAAAACGGCGATCGCCCGGGCCACATCTGCGTGGAGCTGTGACTGTTTTGATATATCACCGACCTCAGAGAGCGCCTGGAGAGCATGCTGCATGATATCGATGTTCTGGTATTTCTGTCCGTACTGGATAAAGAGCGGGATGATATCAGAGAGGATGGCCGAGCGGTATTTACGGATGCTGATCTGGTCGAGTGTCTCCTCTCCTTTCCTGATATAGTGGATATCTCCGGTATCGACCCCGGCCTGGACCAGATCCCGAGAGATCTCGGCAAGGATGTCGGACTGGTGGCTCTTGCGGTCGAGTTTGTCGATCAGGGTATATATTGCGGAGAACCATATATCATCCCTGGTCTCACGATAGAGCCCGGCAGCACGGCGGGCGAGGGCGAAGACCTCTTCTTTCGATGGCTCGACGAGCTGGCTCAAGAGCTCCGGGTGGTTCTCCTCAAACGCCGCATTTACCAGGGCCGCATTCATCTGTTCATAGAGAGATTTCTTCTCCTTTCTCGTCTGGGTCTCTGAAATATCCAGGGCTACCCTCTCGATCTTACGCAGATCACCGGAAGAGATTGCGGAGGTTATCTTCTGCTTCATCTGTGGATTATCACTCATTTTGATCACCGCTCTCCAGCAGGTTCTGTATCATGCATGTCAATCATTATATATATACATTTCTCTGATCCCGCAAGAGTGTTCTTTGATGAAATTTGGAGAGATCCTCACGGATGCATGAAATATAGGGGGAAATACGTGTCCTCCGCATCACCATGAATGGAACATTTAATGTGGGGTGGGTCTCACCTGTGCAAAGCCAGAGGGGTTCAGGTCTGCCCGATCACCCGCATTATCTCCCGGTACATGCCATCAGCGATGCCCGGATCCCCTGACTCGATCATTATCCTGATCATCGGCTCCGTACCTGACTCCCGCACCAGCGCCCAGGCATCGTCCCTGATGATCTTTATGCCGTCGATCCTCTCGATGGTCTCTCCAGAGAACGCCTCCTCGATGACGCTGACCAGAGCGCCCGGGTCGGGTGCGGGGTATTTTTCTTTGATCAGATGGTAGACCGGGAGAGCATCGGCGAGATCTGAGAGATCCTTCCCGCTATGATCTGCAAGAACCGCCACCATCATTGCGGCGGTCATGCCCCCGTCCCGGCAGAACTGGTGATCAGGGTAGATCAGGCCACCGTTTCCTTCGCCTCCGAAGGAGACCCTCTCCCCCTGCCCGATGAGCTCGATCATCCGCCTTGCGACGTAGATGCTCCCCACGGGGGTGTAGTCGACGGTGCATCCGTGTTTCCCCGCGATATCCTGGATAAGCCGGGAGGTGGCGACCGGGGTGACGACGAGTCCACCGGGGTTCCTGCGGCAGACGTAATCCTCGATAAGGCCGAACTCGTAGTTCTCTTCTATATAGCGTCCTTTGTTATCAACAAAGACTGCCCGGTCGGCGTCGCCGTCATGGGCCACACCGAAGGCGGCACCTGTGGCGATGACCATCTCCGAGAGGGGCTGCAGCCCTTCGGGGGTCGGTTCAGGCAGCCGGCCCGGGAAGGTGCCATCGATGCGTGCGTTGATGGTATGGACCCGGCAGCCCATCCTCTCGAGTATGGCCGGTGTGGTGAGGGCCGCGGGGCCGGATCCCGGGTCGACGACGACGGTCATACCCTCGCCGATGCCCGCCGGGAAGTGCCTCACGATAGCCTGTATATACTCCTCGATCCGCTCGGGTGCGGCGGTCTCTCTGCCGACGCCGTCCCAGGCAACTGCATCGAACTCGTCGGCGAAGAACCGGTTCTCGAGCTTTATGATCTCGTCGTCCGCCATCTCGGTGCCGTCGGCCTCGATGACCTTAACACCGTTGTACTCAGGGGGGTTGTGGGACGCGGTGATCATCGCGCCGCCGGCGAACCGGTCATCGGCCTTTATGATATACTGCAGGGCCGGTGTGGGGAGGATACCCATATCCACCACGCTGCACCCGGTCATCAGGAGACCGGCCTTGAGAGCGTGGGCCAGGGCTTCACCGGACGTCCTTGTATCCCTGCCGACGGCGATGGTGCCTTTCCTCATCGATCCGAGCGCGGCGCCGATCTTGAGGACGAGGGTCGGCGTCATCATCTCCCCGACGACGCCGCGGACACCGTTTGTTCCAAACATCTGTTTTTTATAGCGCACTGATGATCACTCCTCAATATCGTGCAGCTCCCGCTTCAGCCGGTCGATCGCCCTGATTGCGGCGGCGAACGCCTCCTGGCGGTGTTTTGCAAGTATAGCAAGATAGGTCAGATCTTCTCCGGCATAGAGGCGCCCTTTCCGGTGGTGGAACCTTGCACCGATGATCCCGGGAACGGATTCTATCTCCCGCCGGAGACTCTCTGTCAGGGCATCGACGGTCTCATCGAATTCCATGTGATCGGTCCGTTCGGTGCCGGTCCATTCCCTGACGACCCCGTTGAACGTGAGGATGGCCCCGGCATGCGAGACGCCATACTCGCGCTTCAGCTCCCTGACCAGCCCCTCGATGGTGTAGTAATCCTCGAACTCCGGGAGTGCGGCGATCACATCGTCGACTGACGGGTTGCGCAGCACGACATTCTCACTCTCAAGGTCACCGATCACAATCCGTGGAAACGGCCGGGACTTGAATCCCTCAAGTATGGCGTACTCGACACCGGCGTTGCAGAGGGTCTCGAGGGTGGAGTCGAGGTCGCCCTCGCGCTTTATGATGACCGATTTGCCATCGTCAACGCCGCC
>JAAZIF010000071.1 GCA_012510335.1 Methanomicrobiales archaeon
ACCACGAGAGGTACTTCCCCGGGACGGAACTCCCGATCGCCTTCGAGGTCGCCGGCCCGACCGCCGGGTCAGAGAAAGTCCCGGCCCCGCGAGACTGGAGATGTTTCATCTGCGACCTCACAAAGGTGCGGAGAGGGCGGGATCTCATCTTCGACGAAGACTCGATCGGGTGCCGTGGGGGGAAGTTCTACCTCGGCTACGAGGGCGAACGGTTCCCGGACTTCCGCTATTTCCTCTCCTACGGCAAATCCGGGGTTATCGAGGGGGAGCGCTATAAGCAGACACCGGAGATCGTGGATGAACTCGACCGCGAATTCGCCCGGGTACCGACAAAGGGAAAGAGCATCACCTTCAAACGCTGGGACCACCTCACGCCCGAAGACAACCCGGACGCCGTGATCTTCTTCGCCCGGCCCGAGGTGCTCTCCGGGCTCTTCACGCTCGCAAACTTCGACCGGTCCGACCCGAACGGGGTCATATGCCCGTTTGGCTCCGGGTGCAGCTCGATCTTCTACTACCCCTGGCTTGAGCAGCAGAAAGAGGATCCGAAAGTGATCTTCGGCATGTTCGACCCCTCCGCACGGCCCTGCGTCCCCTCAGATGTGCTGACGATCGCGTTCCCCATGAAGAGGTTTGAGAAGGCCGTAGGGTTCATGGAGGAGAGCTTCCTCATAACCGATACCTGGGAGAAGGTGGCAAAGAAGATCGTCCGGAGTAATACCCTCAACGCCCCGTGAGATCTTCAGAGGTCTCCCTATCCTTTTTTCCACGAGGGCGCTTGCAGAATCCCGGGGCCGCCCCCTACATTGCGTTACCCGCGCCCCTCTCCTCCCGGGTCTCGAGGAACCGCGCCCTGACGCTCTCGACCAGATCATCGGTCGTCAGGAGGAGGAGCGTATCGCCGGCCTCGATGACGGTGCTGCCGGACGGGACAAACCGCTCGCTCTCCTTCTGCATGAGTATGATGAGCGCCCCCTCCGGCAACCCGAGATCGACGACCTGCAGCCCGACCGCCTCGGCGTCGGAGGGTATGGTCAACTCGATGAGCTCGCTCGGTGTGTCCGGATCCACCTCAAACTCCCGGGAGAGCTTGCGCTTCTCCTGGAGGGGCGCGGCGAGGCCGAGCCACCGGGCGACCGTGGGGATGGATGTCCCATGGATGAGCGCCGAGGCGAGGACGATGAAGAAGACGATATTGAAGATCAGTGCCGCGTCCGGCACACCGGCGACGAGCGGGTAGGTCGCAAGTATGATCGGGACAGCCCCCCGGAGTCCCACCCAGGAGACCAGGGCCTTCTCTTTGAGCGGCATCTTCCAGGGCAGAAGCGTGAGGAAGACAGCGATCGGCCGGGCGACCAGCAGCAGGAAGAATGCTATGAGGAGTCCGGGGATCATCACCTCCACAAGGTCTGAGGGGAAGACGAGCAGACCGAGAGCGAGGAACATGATGATCTGCATCAGCCACGCGATACCGTCATGGAACCGGATCAGGCTCTTTTTATAGACGACGACACTGTTTCCTATAACAAGGCCGCTGACGTAGACGGCTATGAACCCGTTACCCCCCAGTGTAGCGGTCAGCCCGTAGATCAGCAGCACCATGGCGAGGGTGAGGACCGGGTAGAGCCCCTCCGACTCGAGTTTGAGGCGGTTGATGAGGTGGACGACGCCCCTCCCCAGCGCATACCCGAGGAGGCCTCCGACGATCATCTGCTGCACGAACATCGGGATGAGCGTGAGTATCGATGTGCCGGGGGTGAGGATCAGGGCGATGATACCGGTGGTGAGGAATATCGCCATGGGGTCGTTGCTCCCCGACTCAAACTCAAGGAACGGCCGCAGGTTCCCCTTCAGGCGTGCCCGGGCCATCCGGAGGACCGAGAAGACCGCTGCCGCATCGGTGGATGAGACGACCGCCCCGAGGAGTAACCCGGTGAGCGGGGAGAGACCGAGGACAAGGCTTGCAAACACACCGAGGAAGACCGCAGTCAGGACAACCCCGACGGTCGAGAGAGCGATCGCCGGCCAGAGGACGGGCCGGACCTCCTCCCACCGGGTATCAAAACCGCCGGCGAAGAGGATGTAGGCGAGCGCGATGACCCCGACAGTCTGGGCGACTGCCGGATCATCGAATGGGATCCCGCCCGGACCCTCCGAACCTGCGAACATCCCGACGATGAGGAATATGAGGAGCGCCGGGACGCCGAGTCTCTCTGAGAACTTATTTGCGATGATACTGATGAGGATTAGCAGTGATATGCCGAGGAATATGATCTCAAGACCGATCGCCATTTATCATTACAACTCATGCCTGAAAAGCCTTAAAATTGACCCCTTGCTCCTGCTACCAGCAAACGGCATGATCGCGTACCCCGGAGCGAAAGCCCTCCATACGAATGGTTCGCCGGATATCACCGGTGCCCGGAAGGTTGATACACTCTCCGG
>JAAZIF010000346.1 GCA_012510335.1 Methanomicrobiales archaeon
CTCGCGGAGGATCCGTTTCCCGGAGGGAACAAGGAGAAACTTGTGTATCCCCATCCTCCTGCGGTCTATCGTCTCCACATCGGCAGGTCGTTCACGGTCTTTTATGTCATCGAGCACGAGGAGAACGTCGTCAAGATCGTAAAGATCATGACGATCGAAAGGGCTCATAAGGAGTACTCGCGCAGGTAGGCTCTCTCGAGCAACCATGTTCCCCTGCCCCCGGTGATACTCTCGCTCATCGCAGTAAAGCACGACCTCTCGATCGTTGTCAGCCGGACGGGGCCGGAAGACGAAATCTCTCTGGACAGGCGGGGACACAAGTAGAAAATGAGCCGGCTGCTTATAAAGGTAAGAGGGAAATAACTCAAATTCTGGGTTTTTTCGCAGCACCCGCGGGGTTATGTCCCGGCCTGTGGAAGGTCGATCAGAGATCTCGCGGATGCCGGTCCCCGGTCTCCTCTGCGGCCAGGCCATCGCGGAGGGTCGCCATTCTGGGCCTGAGCGGAGGGATATCGTCCCGGAGCGTTCTCCAGGTGATTGCTCTGTTGATCCCGGAACAGGCGTGGATCAATTTGTCGCGTATACCGGCCATTTTGATCGGGATATGCGCCGTTCTTTCTTGTATGGGTATCCCCGGATGCGCCGGTTCGTGGCGATCTTTCCAACGCTCGTGGGGCCCGGGCGAGTTCGACCTTTGTCCGTCCAAAGGCGCCGTTGCTCCAGGCCCGTTAGACCTCGGCATTGAACGTGAAGTACTGCTCCCGGCGGCGGATGGTAACCCTGTCGTCGGCATTCTCGGTCACGGTGGCATCGAAGAGGCTGATCGCAGGGCATTTCTCCAGAAGGCCGGGGTAGGGTGTCCCCCGGCTGACATAGCCGTTGAGGAGCCGCCGGGTCTGGTATAGGGTATATCCGGGAGGGGATTGGCCTGACTCAATCGGGGAGCCCGGATCCGGCTTTGACTCCTGGACATGATCCTTACGGCCAGGCACTTTCCCCTCTGAGTCATAGTATCTTCCAGGAGGGCAACCAGGATGTCCAACAAGAAAACCACCCGGGAGCCCGGCCTTACGAAAAGAACCGGGACGTGAAGTGGATCTGCCGTGCGCTCCAGCGGATGGAGGCGCGGGACGGTTTGAGAGCCGTCTCCGGGCGCTGGAGGTCTGAAGGGCGGAGACCGGCCGCGAGGAGCGCCGGCGCTGGCGGTGATTGTGAGGGTGCTCGGTGGGGGGTGAAGGAGGGGAGCGCCGGCTCTCGACGGTGAGCGCTCGCGGGCCGGCGGGGTTGTGGCGGTGATTCTAAGGATGATCGGTGGGGGGTGAAGGAGGGGAGCGCCGGCAGTTTCTTCGTAAAGAAAACCCGGCCCCGTGCCCGGCCGATCTGCCGGCCTCGCGATCGCCCTGCCCGGTCTCATCTCCCACAAACCCTCCCGGGCGGTCAAACACCGTATCACCCCCCGATCATTCTTCCGGGGATAAATCCGCCGGCGGGGGCACCCGTTCACTTTCGCACCGCACTCCCTGGCGTTAAATCATCCACGCCCCCAGACTGATCATGAGAGATTCCCTCCGCCATGACCAGACCCTCTTCCGGGACAAAGA
>JAAZIF010000072.1 GCA_012510335.1 Methanomicrobiales archaeon
CCCTTCTGGTCGAGAACCTTGAAGTCGCGGAGGGTCATCGCCGTGATACGTGATTGGTCGATGCCGGCTAACCGGAGGTACGCCTCGTTGGCCGTGAGGATCTTCATAGCGGTATCGGCTACCAGCATGGGCATCGGGTTTTTCTGGATGATTGCATCGGACTGACGCTGCAGTTCGGCAATATCCCCCATCTGGGTCTGGATCTCTTCCTCCCCCTCCCGCTGCCGGGTGACGTCGTTGTATACGATGAGGATGCTCTCGATGGCGCCGTCCTTATCGAGGAGCGGGATCCCGTACTGCTCAAGGGTGTAGGTGCCGGCAGGGAGTTCGACGACGACTTCGGCGTATGCCCGCTTCTTCTCCTGAATCACATACCGGAGCCCTGAACCCGTCTGCGACGTAACCTTGAAGTCTGAGAGGCTTCTGCCAAGCGCCTGGCTCTCTGGAATACCGCTCATCTTCGCATACGCCGCGTTTGTGACCGTGATCCGAAACTCCGGATCGACGACCAGGATGGGCATCGGGTTCTCCTGGATAATTGTATCGGTTCGCCGCTGAAGGGCTCCCGCTGCCTCAATGCGATTCTGGAGATCCAGTTTTTCCTCTTCATTCTTCGCGAGGAGTGCATTGATCGAGGTGGCCAGGGGTCTGAAATCCTCCGGAATATCGGCAAGGTCGATCCTGGCGGAGTCGTCGCCGCTGATTCCCGAGCGGAGTGCGGCCTCGATCGCCACAGGCAGTACAACCGGCCCCTCGTTCTGTCCTGTCCTGCCCGGGACAACAGGCCCGGTAAACAGTGCTTTTCTTCCAGGTTTGTCGTTCATTGTCACACATCCTTTCCATACTTCTTGTCCAGTTCAAGTAGCGCATCTGCTATTACCCGATATTCGCTTCCGGCACTGCTCTTTGGGGCGTAGTGGGAGATCGGCAATCCCTTCTGCTGTGTCTCGTAGATTGCAGGCGAATAAGGGACTACAAACACCTGTTTGAATGTTTTTCGGACCTCAACCTCAAACGCCTTCAACATCTCTATCTCCTTCACCTCCTCAGCGGAGGGACCGGGCGAGAAGATTCGTTTCAGGAAGAGGGCAAAGCCACCTGTTCCTGTCGCCCGGTCGTCCTGACCCTTCCAGCGGGTCAGGATGGCGAACTCTGAGGTGACGTTCTCCCCGAGGATATCCCGGATATCGCCAAAGACCGTTGACAGGGCTTCCATACCTTTCAGGGCAAAGGTGCCGGGGTCGAGGGTGACGATGGTATGATCCGCAGCAATGAGACCGTTGATGACGAACTGACCCATGCTTGGGGGCGTATCGATCAGGATGAAGTCGTAGGTATCCCTCACCCCGGCGAGCGCATCCCTGAGCAGTCCGGCCCTATCCTCGATGCTGTAGAGGTAGGGTTCAACCCCCACAAGATCCAGTGTTGCGGGGGCGAGATCGATCCCGGACGTTGTGGGGATGATAATATCGCTGATCACGGTGTCCGGGAAACCTTCAAATGTGCTCATGAATAGGTCATACATGCTCAGTTCAAGGGTATCGGGGTCAATCCCGAGTCCCACGGTTGCGCTGGCCTGCGGGTCGCAATCGACCACCAGAACGCTCTTCCCACTCTTCTGGAGGAAACCCGCAACGTTGAGGCACGATGTCGTCTTTCCAGTGCCACCCTTATGATGAGCGAACGCTATGATTGTGATATTCAGCACCCCTTACTACTTCCTTGGCAATACGTATTATTAAACCTATTTCTCTAGTATTACGTACATAAGGGATGAATGCGGTATTTAGCGCATCTTGAACCCCCTGATGGGAAAAATAAAGCCCCTGCATGCTGATTACCACTTATGTCCAATCCGGTCCTCCGCGGTAAACGCTCCGGGCCGGCAACTTTCGCACAACCCTCGCACCAGGGTGACCGGGCAGGCTCACGCGAAGGGGCGCGGCGAGGCACCATACCGGCCTTCTTCTGCGGCCGATCCATCATTCCCTCTGGAGCCTCCAGTGTCAGGCCCCCTCGAATTTCAGGTTCGGAGCAGGGTCGGACCGAAAGCCTGTGCGGTATCCATCTTTTCATAACATTTTAATACGAGCAACTGAAAATGGGAAGATAGGAGGTGAATCTGCAGCACCGGAGGTTTGTACGGCCCGCATCACGCGGATGTGATTTATGCTCCTCCGGTCCTCTATATAAATGTCCAGATACACGGGTTTCCTGATACTTATCCTTGCCGTTCTCGCCGGGTCTGCCGGTTGTCTCTCCACGACATTCCAGGAAGTGACCTACGGGGGTGACGGCCTTGAGATCTACGTGGAGAACGCTGATGAGCCTTTCGAGAGCGCTGTGCTCCAGGTAACGATCATGAAGGTGGAGGCGCTCACACAGAGTGAAGTCTTCCGTAAAGCACAGTACGTCAACCTCGATAGCGGGCGCAACGTATACACGTTCCCGGTGGATCTGGAGCCCGGTTCATACAAACTCTTCCTGCTTGTACTGACCGGCAACGAGCGGAGGGCATCTGTCATACGTGAACTGGAGGTAACGCCCTGAACCGGGCGGGACTTGCGGCGGCGCGGGGGCTTGAACCGGCTGACATCGTCTTCTCCGGCGGCGTGGTCTTCAACCCCTTCGCATGCACCTGGGAGCGCGCGGACTTCGCGGTGAAGGACGGCTACGTCATCGGCCTCGGGGACTACCGGGGGAGGCGGAGGTGCGACCTCGCCGGCGCCCGTGTGGTGCCCGGGCTGATCGATGCCCATGTCCATATCGAGAGTTCTCTCCTCACCCCGGCTGAGTACGCAAGGCTCGTCCTTGCGCACGGCACGACGACCGTCATCGCCGACCCCCATGAGATTGCAAACGTCTGCGGGGCGCCGGGGATCGAGTACATACTCAGCGAGGCCGCGAGGACACCGCTCGATATCCTGGTGATGCTCCCCTCATGCGTCCCGGCAACACCTCTTGACGCCGGCGGCGCCGTGCTCACGGCCGGAGACCTCGCCCGGTTTCAGGGACGGGAAGGGATTATAGGGCTTGCCGAGGTGATGAATGTCCCCGGCGTTCTTTCAGGGGATCCGGATATCCGGGCAAAGATGGATCTCTTCGAGGTTGTGGACGGCCACGCACCTCTACTCTCCGGGAAGGAACTCAATGCCTATATCTATGCCGGGATCCAGAGCGACCACGAATGCACGACGCTTGCGGAGGCAAGGGAGAAACTCCTCCGCGGTATGTACATCATGATCCGCGAGGGCTCGACGGAGCAGAACCTCCGCGACCTCCTCCCGCTCGTGGATGCCTGCACTGCGGCGCGCTGCTGTTTTGCAACCGATGACCGGCACGCCGATATGCTCGCCCGTGAAGGGCATATCGATGACTGCATCAGGAAGGCGGTTTCGGGCGGCCTTGAGGTCGAGCAGGCGCTCCGAATGGCGACACTCTCTGCTGCCGACCGGTTCGGGCTCAATGACCGGGGCGCCATCGCGCCCGGGAGGCTTGCCGACTTCTGCGTCATCGACGACTCCGATCGGTTCAGCGTCGTCCGGACGTTCAAGCGCGGCGTCGAGGTGATCGATGCCGGCTACCATCCCCCGGACTGCCCTGCGGCCCCCCTGCGCGTCCGCATGCCGGGGCCCGGGGATCTCCGGATCACCGGCCAGGGGGAGGCCAGGGTGATCGGTATCATGCCCGGCCAGATCGTCACCCGCGATCTGCGCTGCAGGGTGGACGGCGCCGCAATCCCGGACATTGACCGCGATATATTGAAAGTGGTCGTCACCGACCGTTACCGGTCAGGTGGATCCGGGATCGGCCTCGTCCGGGGTTTTGGCCTGCAGGAAGGCGCGATCGCCGGTTCGGTCTCCCACGACTCCCATAACATCGTCGCCGTCGGTGCCGATGACGGTGATATCATCCGTGCCATCACCGGGGTGGTCAGGCTCGGCGGCGGGCTTGCGGCGGTCTCCGGCGACGGCGTGACCACGCTCCCGCTCGAGTGCGCGGGGCTTATGTCGGCCCTTCCCTATGAAGAGGTCGTAGACCGCCTTGAGGCTCTCCTGGAGCACGCGCGAAGGCTCGGTGCGGTCGAGAACCCCTTCATGTACCTCTCGTTCCTCGCCCTGACCGTCATACCCGAGCTTCGGGTCACGGAGCGCGGGGTCTTTGACGCCCGGATCTTCGCGGACGTCCCGCTTTTTTGTGAGTGAGGAGTACTTCACTCACCAGATGCCTGGCATCGCGCCGGGCGCAAAAACCGCGATAATGAGGAGGAGGATGGGCTGGTGCAGGAAGTATATGAGGAGCGAGTGCCGGCCGAGGAGCGAGAACGGCCGGGCAGCCACCGGTTCTGTTGCCCGGAATGAAAAACCCCGCTCTCCGCCCGGGTAGAATAGGTGTCCGAATGTCATCCCGAGGAGAACGAGGCCAAACCAGGGTAGGAGCGGCACGTAATCGAGGCTCGCAAAGGATGCCGGGCGGATCCCGAGCCAGAGGAGAGGCCACGGACCGCGGATGGTGCTCATGATGTAGCCGGCGATGACACAGGCGATGCTCAGGATGAGATTTTTTGCGCCGAACCGCACAAAGAGCGGCGCCAGCAGGACCGCGATGCCGATGAAGTGCAGGATGCCAAAGACGATGCAGATCGAAGGGAGGAAGAGCCAGGTGACGGCGGTGATCACAAGTCCGAGAGAGAATATCCCGAGCCCCCGCCCTATGTACTTAAGCGCAAGGTCACGCCCCTCAAGTCGCCGCTCTGCCCTGGCGTAACTGATCGTAAATGAGATGCCGACGATGAATATGAACGTCGATGCGGTCAGGCAGGCGAGTCCACGGAGGAGCCCGCCGGAGACATCCAGCGGCAGGACACCGAAGAAGTTGAGGTCGAACGCGGAGTGAAATATGATCATCGAAACAACGGCGATGCCCCGGGCGAGGTCGATCTCCCAGTAGCGTTCCGCGGGCAATTCGCCGTCCCTGCCATCAGAAGATTCTTCGCCTGACCGGGGCACCACAGGCAGGGCAGACCTTCGTCCCGGCGATCTCCCTGCCCTGCTCCCCGGTGGGTTCGTTATAGATCCGGGAGAAGCCACACTCCCGACTACACTCAAGGACGATGAACAGGTTACAGATCCGACCCAGGCCTCTTCCCTCCATCGCTTTGTTGCACAGACACTGATATCATCTCTCGTTAGGATGCTGGCACCATAAGTGTTTACCCGGGGGGCCGAAGAGGCAACATTATGCCCCGTCCCTCCCTATCCTGATCGGTTTTACCATGAGCGATGGGGACGAACATATCATAGAGGCCGCCGGCAGATGCCGGGTCGTGGTCAGAGGCGGCCGGGTGGTTGAGGTCGGGATGCCGGAGATAGATGATTGCCCCCTGGCACGGCGGTTTGCCTGCCCGGTCAGGGAGATGACGCCGGATGCTATACGCGAGAACATCGAGGCGCGGATACGATCGTTCGGTATGTGCATGCCGGAACGGGAGGTTCTCGGCGGATCGGACTTCGTCATCTTCGGAGCCTCTGAACTCCTGAGCGGCGCTATAAGGCAGGGGCTGCTTGATGCTGCGGTGATCGTCTCTGACGGGGCCGGAACCCTGGTTGCAACGAACCCCGCCCTCATCCAGGGAATCGGCGGTCGAATGTCCGGGCTCCTGAAGACGAGCCCGATCCCCGAGGTGATCGCGCGGATCGAGGAGAACGGGGGCAGGGTTCTAGATCCAGAGACCGCCGCGATCGACCAGGTCGCCGGTGTCGCCCTGGCAGAGACACTCGGGCACCGGCGGATCGCCGTGACCACCGCCGATGCTGCGGAGGCGGCAGCCATCAGGGACCGGTTCCCGGATGCCCTGATCGTAGGAGTCCACCTGACCGGCATATCACAGGAGAACGCGATCCTGATGGCCGGCACCGCCGACCTGGTCACCGCCTGCGCATCGCGCCATATCCGCGAGGAGGCGGGAAAGGCCGCGCTCCTTCAGGCAGGGAAGTCGATACCGGTCTTTGCGATGACGCGGGCAGGAAAAGCGGTCATTCTTGCAAAGATAGAAGAAACCGACCGCCCTCTCATCATCCACGGCGCGAGCCTCCCGGTAGAGGGGTCACAGTCTCCTTCCCCGCTCTATTGAAGCCGGCGATATCAGGGGCGCCGATCCTGGATGCTCACGTGGTCCAGGATCTCAGAGAACTTCGCAAGGATGATATCAGCCGGAATCTCTGCCGATCTGCCCCCGTGCCAGTCGCCGTAGGCAGCAAACGCGGTCACCATGCCGAGCTGCCGTCCCGGGGCGATATCGCGCGCGAGGCTGTCGCCCACCATCATCGCCACCTCCGGAGCCGCACCGAGACGCCTGAGGGCATAGAGGAGAGAGGCCGGTTCAGGCTTCCGCTGCCCTGAGATATCCGGGGTCACCACAACCTCGAAGAAGTCGATGAGCCCGGTCTTTCGGAGCCGGCGGTAAGCCTGGACCGACTCCGCATCGGTGGCGACCGCGAGCCCGATCCCGGCATCCTGCAGGCGCCGGAGGGTCTCCTCCACACCCGGATAGGGCTCGACGAGGTCGAGTTTCACGTCCTCGTAGGTGCGGCAGCAGGTCTCGAACGTCCGGGGCTGGTACACCCCGAGCACCTCAAGGTAGTCACGTATATTCCTTGTATCCTCAAACCCGTAGACACCCCTGAGGAACATCCGAAAGAGCGCCCCGGGGTCTCCTGCGCCGATGTAGTCTACAACGCACCGGCAAGCCTCAAGCTTTGCTTCCACAAAGTCAAAGAGGGTGTTGTCCATGTCACAGACGACTGCCCCTACCTGTCGATGCTGAGTGCCGAGAGTTGTCTGCATATATTTACCTCTCTCAAAAATTCATGGTATTCCGCATCATCCTCGAATCGCACCTTCAGTTCGTCCAGATTATTGCCTTTCCCACCGTACTCCCCGAAGATCGTGATGCCGCCACACCGGACAAACCCGAAGACGACAGCCAGATTGAAGAGCAGATGCCGGAGCTCTGCCGGCGTGCAGGAGGTTGCCTCCATAGTGTATGGGCGGTCAAAGTAGAAGTACTCAAGCCCCTCGGCCATGCAGAGATCTGCCATGTAGATATCAGCGGTCAGGAGAACCGGGAGGGCATACCGCTCCTCCTCGAACTTCCGAAGCGCCCGGACGATGTTTCGATCGTTCTCCTCCGAGAGATGGGAGTGCGGGCCAGGTGACGCAATCTCCGTCGCCCGGTCGCGGATGGAGCGGTATTCTTTAAGCGCGATGTATGCCGCTTTCCGGGACCGCTTTGTCCGCTTGTTCTCAAGTTCACCGATGACCCCCCGGTGGTCGGGGGCGCATGTCATCATCTCC
>JAAZIF010000347.1 GCA_012510335.1 Methanomicrobiales archaeon
CTCATCGCGGCCTCAGTCATCGGCCTCGGGTTCCTCATCGGGGAGAAACTTCTCCTCTTTGCCACGCTCGCCCAGATCAGCGAGTCGATCTTTGGAAGCGCTATCTTCCTCTCACTCGGCGTGCTCTGGATGCCGCTCCTCCTCCACATAGCCGGTGTGCTGATCTCCGGCGGGTTCCTCCTCTCCTTCGGGCGGCGCGCCTACGTCCCGGGCATCGTCGCAGCGAGCGTGGTGCATAGCCTCTATAACCTTTACTTCATACTTGGAGGCATCCTATGAACACCCGCCGCGTGGGTCTTGTCGCAAAGAAAGAGATCTTCGGGCTCTCCGCCGAGAAAACGATCGTGTTTGCCATCCTCCTGCAGGTCTTCATCGCCATGTTCTCATCGTTCCTGATGGTCGGGCTCACCACCATGTACGACCCCGAAGCGCTTGAGGGCTACTCGACGGTCACCTATGGCATCGGTTACGCCGGGGCCGACTCGCCGCTCATCGATTCGTTCAGGAGGCGCGATGATCTTGTGCTCCACCGGATGAATCTCGATCAGGCGCTCGCAGCGCTCCGTGAGCGAAAGGTTGCGGCGGTGATCTTTGTCCCCGATACGCTGCCCGATGCGGAGGGGCCGATCACGGTCACTCTCTATCTCATCCGAAATGACCTCCAGTCGAGCATCATCAATGTCAAGCTCAAGGAGGTGCTACAGGACTACGAACGGGAACTCCGGGAGATCAGGGCCGACCGGAGGGTCTCATTCCCGGTCGGGCTGAACTTCCCGGATGCCGGGGGCGGGGAGAACTTCTTTGAGTTCGTCTACGGCCTCCTCATACCGCTGCTCGTCTTCCTCCCGGCGATAATATCGTCGGCCCTGATCATCGACCTCATCACCGAGGAGTACCAGCGAAAGACACTTGAGACCCTTATGTCGACGCCGGTAACGTTCACCGAGGTGATCTGGGGGAAGATCACCGCCTGCGCCGTCCTGGTCCCGGTCCAGGCCGCAGCCTGGCTTCTCCTCCTCGGGGCAAACGGAATAGCGGTCAGGGGCGCCGTCGGGATCATCCTACACGCCTCCGTGGGCGGGCTCTTCCTCATCCTTCTCGGGGCCCTTGTCGCCCTCCACTACCGGGAACGGACGAGCGCCCAGTTCATATTCTCGACAGCGCTCGTGGTGGTCTTCCTCTTTGTCATGGCCGTTCCATATAACCCCTTAAACCTCATGGTCAGGCTGGCGGTGGATACCGCCGGGCCCATCCACTGGCTGATCCTCCTGCTTGTTGCGGGCGCGACAGTGTTCCTCGGATGGGCCGTGACGGTCTACGCGCAGCGGGTCGGGGGGATGGGCGGCTAGCTCCGGGAATACCTGAGGATGAGGTCGGTCGCTGCTCTGATGTCCTGCCCCTGTTTTCTTGCCTCAGCGAGGTAGGCAGAGTAGACCTCGTCGGTCACTAGGCGCATCTGCGGGCGGTACATATCGGCGTGCATCATCAGGTCAAAACACCGTGCCTCGCTCTCCGTCAGGTCAAGCGGCCGGTACTCGCCCATGTGGGGGATAAAAGCCGGGTTCTTCTCGCGCGGGGTCTTGACGACGAGGCCTGCAAGCGGTGTCCCGGGTATGGGCTCAGCGCTGCTCACAAAGACGTCGTCGAGGTAGAGGTCGGCGATCAGGTCTTTTGTCGCCTGGTAGTCCTTCCCGGTCTCCCCGGGGTAGCCGACGATGAAACTCCCGGCAACCTTGAGGTTGTGCTCGCGGCACCTATCCACCGCCTCCCTGACCTCCCGGGTGGTGGCACCCTTGCCCATCATCCGGAGCACCCGATCGCTCCCTGACTCGATCCCGAAGAAGACCCAGCCGATGGTGTAGCGCCTGATCGCGTCCAGAATCTCGTCGGTGATGCAATCCACCCGGATGTCGGGGGAGGAGACGTTGCGCGGCCCCATCACCTCCGCCATACCGCGGAGGAGGGTGACGAAGGCCTCAGGGTTCATCTCCCCATCAGAAGATGCATAGAGCGACCCGGTTCCCCCGGAGACCGAGAGGCGTGTCGCGCCGGCCGCTGCAAACGCCTTCACCTCCTCGATAATGCTATCAAGCGGCCTGCTCCTGATCTTCCTCCCGAAGAACCGGGGCACCTGGCAGAATGTGCATCCCCCTATGCATCCACGGTGGGTCTCGATGTAGGCGCTCGCGCCCCGGATGCTCTGGCTCCCGATATCCTCCGGGATGAGGGGGAGGGCACGATCGATCGACGCCGGCGGGGCGGGGGGTGTCACAACCGGGTGATCGCCGTCGATGTAGGCGATCCCGGGGAGGGCATTCGAGACCCCCTCCGCGACGAGGCGGACCACCGTCTCCTCCCCCTCGCCGACCACCACAGCGTCGGGCTCGAGCTCCCCGAGAACGATCTCCGGCGCCGCAGAGACCGGTCCCCCCACGTAGACCGTCCCGCCGCTTTCGCGGTGGGATCGCACCAGATCCCGGACAGCGGGGTCAAGGAGGTGCTGGGTCGAGTAGAGGCTCGCGAGCAGGAGCGAGCCTGCCGGGACTTCGGGCGCCCGCGTGAGGTTTACCCTGTGGCCTGCGTCGCGGAGGACGCCACCGATAAGCATGGCGCCGTAGGTGTAGATGCCGGGGGAGAAGATCGTTACATCCATGATCAGGGTATCGGCAAAGCAGTATACAAAATGTGAGGCCCTGTCATAGCGGCACGGACCGCCGGGCTTCTGCAACGGTGTGGGCGGCGCGGTCTGATGCGGTGATCAACCGGATCTGGAGCCGCATGATCCCGGCGATCAGGGGATCTGGATCCCCTTCCAGCACTCTCAGTGCTTCGGTGCGGGCCTCCCGGAGCCTTCCCGCCCTGCGGAGAATATCCACGAGGAGCGCCTCGTCCGCCCATGCC
>JAAZIF010000073.1 GCA_012510335.1 Methanomicrobiales archaeon
ACCGGGCTCTTCCGCCCGACGTTTGAGGGGTGGCGGATGATCCCGGAGGGCTACCGGGTCAGGATCGATGCGTTCGTGCCGCAGGGTGATGTCCTCGCCCCCGGTGTCGTGGACTGCGACCCCCGGATACGGGAGGGCGATGAGGTCTTCGTGGAAGGGCCGCTCGCGCTCGCCACCGGCCGGGCGATGATGGGGGCGGACGAGATGCTCCGCTCCGGGCGCGGTGTCGCGGTGCGGATCCGGAAGACGAAGAAACTGGAGGAGTGAGGGCCCCCTACTTCTTCGGGACGAGTTTTACCGCCGTCCCGTAGGCTAGGAGCTCCGCCGCCGTCGCCATCGTCTGCGACGTCGTGAACCGTATGTTCACGACCGCATCCGCCCCGAGGTCGCGCGCGGCGTTCGCCATCCGGTTGTATGACTCGGTCCGGGCATCGGAGAGCATATCGGTGTACTCCTCAAGCTCACCGCCGACGAGGCTCTTCAAGCCCGCCATGACGTCTTTTCCCAGGTGTTTCGTCCGTACGGTGTTCCCGAAGACCACGCCGAGGATCTCACCCACAGCGTAGCCCGGTACATCAGAAGTCGTTGTCAGTATCATCAAGTTCACTCCCTGATCTCCTCGATGGCTTCCTCGCGCCCCCGCCAGATGATCAACGCGACGCCGAGCACGATGAGCGGTACACCAAAGATAGGCACGAGAAGCGCGACCACCACGCCTATGGCAGTCAGGGCAATACCCCAGAGCGTCTGGCTCTGCATACTTATCTACTGTGATGGATTCAGGGATAATTATTCGGCTTCTTCCTTCTCCTCTCGATCTGCCCCGGCGTAGAATAGCTGAAGTAATGAGGTTTGAGTCATAATGTGTATGGAAGCGTTAGATAAGGTCTGATGTTACCATAGACCAGGATTATCAGGAGTGAAACGGTTGTACAGGGTGGAATTGGCGATCAAACTCGCCGACCGGGTTTACGAATACTGGATACGTGCGCCGCAGGTGGCGCAGCATGCAAGGGCAGGCCAGTTTCTCATCCTGCGCCTGCATGAGAGGGGCGAGCGGATACCACTCACGATATCCGCAGTCAGGGGAGATGCCGTCAGGGTGATATTTATGGCCGTCGGCAAGACGACCCAGGAGCTTGCGACGCTCCGCGCGGGGGACAGCATCATGGACGTCGCAGGACCGCTCGGAAGGCCGAGCGAGATCGCCCGTTACGGAACCTGCTGCGTCGTCGGCGGCGGTGTCGGGATCGCAGGCACCCCCCTCATAGCAGAGGAGCTCAAGCGCGCAGGCAACCACGTCATAGGGATCATAGGGGCGCGTAGCGCCGACCTCCTGGTGCTGGAGGATGAGATGCGCGGGATATGCGACGAGCTCTACGTCACGACCGACGACGGGAGCAGGGGCGCCCACGGGTTTGCGGCCGATGTCCTGAAGAGGCTGCTCGGAGAGAGGGTGATCGACTGCGTCTGGATCATCGGGCCTGCCATAATGATGAAGATCACATCCGGCGTTACCGCCCCCTACGGCGTGAAGACATACGTGAGCCTCAACCCGATCATGGTCGATGGGACCGGTATGTGTGGATCCTGCCGGGTGACCGTCGGCGGAGAGACGAAGTTTGCCTGCGTCGACGGCCCCGAGTTCGACGCCCACCAGGTCGACTTCGTCGAACTGATGCAGCGGCAGCGGATCTACACCGGCCAGGAGAAGATCTCGCTCGAACGCTACGCCGAACACCAGTGCCGGTGCGGCGAAGGGGGCGGCAGCCATGGCTGACCGGCCGGCCAGCGTCCGGATCAATGACTTCGAAGAGGTTGATACCGGTCTCACCCCCGATGAGGCGATCGCCGAGGCGGAGCGCTGCCTCCAGTGCAAAAAACCGCTCTGCGTAAAAGGCTGTCCCGTCTGCATAGATATACCGGCGTTCGTCCACGCGGTCGCCGAAGGAGACTTCAGGGGGGCTGCGCGGACCCTCAAGGAGCAGAACATGCTCCCTGCCATCTGCGGGCGGGTATGTCCGCAGGAGACGCAGTGCGAGGGGGCCTGCGTCCTCGGCATCAAGGAGACCCCGGTCAGGATCGGTGCGCTCGAGAGGTTCGTGGCTGACTGGGAGCGGCAGGAGGGTGCCGAACTCCCGGAGGTCGCCCGGCCGACCGGGAAGCGTGTGGCTGTCGTAGGGTCCGGGCCGGCGGGGCTGACGGCCGCGGCCGGGGTCGCCCGCGCCGGCCACGCCGTCACGATCTTTGAGTCGCTCCACGAGGCTGGCGGCGTCCTCACCTACGGCATCCCCTCGTTCCGGCTCCCGGAGGACGTAGTCAGGGCGGAGATCGACCAGGTGCTCGCCCTCGGTGTCAGGTTGAAGAAGAACCACCTTGCAGGTAGAAGCGTCAGCATCGACGAACTCCTCGGCTACGACGCGGTCTTCCTCGCGACCGGCGCGGGGCTCCCTGTGTTCATGGGTATCCCCGGTGAGAACAGAAACGGCGTCTATTCAGCAAACGAGTTCCTCACGAGGGTGAACCTTATGCATGCTGATGCGTTTCCCGGGTTCGACACGCCGGTCCTGCACGGGGCACGCGTTGCGGTGATCGGCGGCGGGAACGTCGCGATGGATTCCGCCCGGGTGGCGCGCCGTATGGGTGCAAAGGTCTTCCTGGTCTACCGGCGGCGCGAGGAGGATATGCCGGCACGAAAGGTTGAGGTCTCCCACGCGAGGGAGGAGGGGATCGAGTTTGTCACCTGCACAAACCCGATCCGGATCCTCGGTGAGGAGTGCGTCATCGGGCTTGAGTGCGTGGAGATGTCGCTCTGCGACCTCGATGAGAGCGGCCGCCCGTCCCCGGAGCCGATCCCGGGGAGCGAGTTTATAATCGATGTGGATATGGTGATCCAGGCGATCGGCACAGGCCCAAACCCGCTACTCGTCTCCCTGATCCCGGGGCTTGAGCGCGGCCGGAGGGGGAACGTCGTCGTCGACGATAACGGCAGGACGTCCATCCCCCACGTCTACGCCGGCGGGGATATAGCCACCGGCGCCGCGACAGTGATCGAGGCTATGGGCTCGGCAAAACGGGCGGCGGCAGCGATGAACGCGATGCTGAAGGGAGAGTGAGCCGGAGAGGGAATGCCCCCTCAGGAGGCTATATACTCAAGTGCCCGGGCGAGTGCGGCCATGAGCTCCTCCTCTTTATCTGCATACTCATACAGCGCCCGGTAGAGCATTAAGGCGAGATCGCAACCGTAGATATCGATCGCTTCTTCCGGCGTTATGGGGCCTGCGTATGAGTCGACCCGTATATCGGTGGTTGTGTACATCATCTCGTAGAACTTCCCCTCCTCATCGAGGACGCATACCTGTGTATCGACGGGTTTTGTCGGGTCGTCGGGGCGGAACGGGAGCGGTTCGGCCTTCCCGAGTACGATCATCTTATTCCTGTAGTACTCCTGGTCATAGAGTTCCCCGGACGCCTCCCTCTTTGCGCGCCGGAGTATCTCAAGCCCGATCGTTCCCACGGCAGGCGCCGTATCGACGGCCATCCGCGCGACGAGCGCCCCGATCCTCTCCCGGAGCTCCCCGGCCGTCCCTTCCTTCTTCTCCTGGAGATCCTCGATGGTCTCAAGGAGCCTCGCGTATCCCTCTTCGATGATCGGATCCATCTTCACCTAACTCTTGCGTCTGCCCGCATAAGCACACCGGTTTGTGATGCTACCCGCCCTGCCGGAGGCGTTCGAGACCTAGGGCGCCCGCATACGCAAGCGTGCTCACGAGTATGATCGTCGCACCCGACGGTACGTCCGCAAGGTAGGAGAGCCATATCCCGGCCACGGTGAATATGATGCCGAGGGCGGCGGCGCCAAGCATCATGCTCCATATGCGGGTGGCATGAATCCGGCTGATCGCTGCCGGGATCGTGAGGAGCGCTATAACAAGTATTATACCGACCACCCGTATGAGCATCACAACAGTCAGGGCTATCAGCACGAGGAGGAGGAGCGAGAGCCCCTCAACCGGGAGGTTCATGACCTTTGCGTAATCCGGGTCAAAGGTGACCGCCTGGAGCTCCCGGTAGAGGAAGGCCACCACGGCGATGATGACGGCGGTGAGGACCGCCATCAGGAGGATATCCCCCCGGGGCACGAGGAGGATGTTTCCAAAGAGGTAGGAGAAGAGGTCGGGGGCAAACCCCGGTGTCAGGTAGACGAAGAGGATGCCGAGCGCCATACCGGCCGCCCAGACCGCGCCTATGAGCGTATCCATCTGCTGCTTTGCCCGGAGCTGGAGCAGACCCATCCCGAGCGCTGTTGCGACGGTGAACCCGGCAGCGCCTGCGAGCGGGTCGATACCGAGGTAGTAGCCGAGTCCTATGCCGCCGAAGGCCGCGTGGGATATCCCGCCGCTGATCGCGACCATCCGCCGCACCACGACGTATGTGCCTATGATGCCGCAGGCGATGCTCGCAAGCATCCCGGCGATGAACGCATTCCTGAAGAACTCAAACCCGAGCACCTCAAACATCTCTAATCCTCCGGATGCTCCGGGAGGATCCTGTGCGGAACCCCGTGTGCTATCAGGTCCACCGGGCAGTGGTATGCGGCCTCGATCATATCGGGCGTGATCTCGGCGTTGTCGTGCGTGTAGAGGCGCCGGTTCAGGCAGGCGACCCGGGTCACGCGCCCCGGGAGCACCCCGATATCATGGGTCACGAGGACGACTGCCATCCGCCTGCGGAGGTGGTCAAGGATATCGTAGAACTCTACCGTCGTCGGGGCGTCCACGTAGACCGTCGGTTCGTCGAGGAGGAGCACCTTCGGATCGCTGACGAGCGCCCGGGCGATGATCGCCCGCTGCTGCTCCCCGCCCGAGAGGTTCTGGATCTGCCGGTCGGCGAGTTCGGTGATCCGCATGGTCTTGAGCGTCTCATCCACACGCGCATGATCCTCCCTGCCGTAGCGCCTTGGACGGTGGGTGATGTGGCCGAGGCGACCGGAGAGAACCATCTCCCGGACGGTGATCGGGTACTGGAAATCAAACGCCCTGAACTGCGGGACGTAGCCGAGATACTTTCGCATCGCCGGATCCCTGCTGCCGTTGATCCTGACCTCACCGCGGCAGGGGGTGAGGAGGCCGAGGATCACCCGGAGGAGCGTTGTCTTCCCGCCACCGTTCGGCCCGATTATGGCATAAAAGTCGTCCGGGTAGATTTTGAGACTCACGCCCTCAAGCAGGGTCTGGCCGCGCAGCCTGACCCAGACGTCGTCGACCTCGATCACGGGGGTGTTCATGGGCTGACGCTCCCTGCAAACGCTGCGGCCACGTGCCGCATGTTTGCCAGGTAGTCTTCTGCGAGCGGGCTTACAAGCACAACAGTTCCGCCGATCTCGTCGGCGATCACCTCGGCGCTCCGGGTGGAGTACTCGGGCGACGCAAAGACCACCCTGATATGCTCCTCTTTTGCCTGCGTGATGAGGTGTTCTATCCCCCGGGGGGAGGGCTCTTTTCCCTCGCTCTCGATCGGGATCTGCTCAAGATCGTAGTCCCGGGCGAAGTAGGCCCACGAGGGGTGGTAGACCATGATCCTCTCAACGCCGGATGCGGCGAGCGCTCCGGCGATCTCCTCATCCAGGGCGTCGAGTTCGTCCAGGTATCTGTCGGCGTTCCGGCGGTAAGCGTCAGCCCCCTCCGGGTCGACCTCAATGAGCCCCTGACAGATGTTCTCGACCATGACCTTTGCGCATCGGGGGGAGAGCCAGGTGTGCGGATCAGTCCCCGGGTGGCCTCCTTCCCCGGTCGATATAAGGTCGACGCCGCGTGAGCAGTCGACGACGAGCATAGTGGGGTTCATGGCGGCGATCTTATCCTTCCAGGTGAACTCAAACTCTATTCCTGAACCCACGACGGCATATACATCCGCCTCCGCGAGTTCTGCTATGATCCCGGGCGGAGGTTCATATGTGTGCGGGTCGGCCCCCGGC
>JAAZIF010000386.1 GCA_012510335.1 Methanomicrobiales archaeon
ATAATAAAGCATAACAATATAGGGTGCATACAAGGTATGGCTGCCTTTAGAAGAACCATTCCATGCGTGGATTTGTGAAGTTTCCGGGCTAACACCGCTGTTATAAAAGGCTGTGCTAACTGCCAGAGGTGTCACACCATCATCTGATGAGACTGTTGCTCCACCAATGAACGATGAAGGCAAAGTGGGAACGTCTCCCAGGAGCACCACCTCATTGGCAAATGGGGCGACGGTCATCGATAAACTTGGAAAGGAAATTTTATTTCTATCAACAAATTCAATCGTGATATCTACCGGATTCGCTGTAGTATTCTGGATCGCAATATAAGAATTCCAGCCATAAAAATCTTTCTCTATTTGAGACACATACATCACTGGACCGATTTCATTTTGATCAAAACCTCTTTCTGCAGCAAACCGATATGGGTTGGTTTTAGTGCCCGTTGTTTCTGCACTGTAATCAACTGAACAGGTAACCGGCTGGCTCGATTCAACGACTACGGAACCGATTGCCCCATCCGGCAACCCGCTAATTACGAAGTTGGTACTCTTACCAGCAGGAATTGCAGTTGTACCCAATGAGGTCTTAACGCCAGTTCCTTCTTCATAGAATAGCAATTCGACAGCAGCGTCTTCAGTAACAGATTGATTAATACAAGAAATGCTGCTTGTCCAATTTCCGGTGATAAAATTGGCTTGCGCTGGATGTGATGGAACTAGGGCAAACAATATAATAAAAGCAATCATCCCAATCAAGAACTTTTTCATGATCATCTCCTTTTTAACAACTCGAGTATTTTCTACTTGTAATTTTATCAAAAAGAGAGCGGTATTCAATAATACCTTTGTATTATTCAGCTATTTAAAAAGCGTTTGTTTTGGTAATGCTTTACTTATTTTTTCGAGTGGGATCTTTTATGGGTAACAGAAGCAAAGTTAAAGTTAGAAATACTTCTGCGATGAAGATCAGAGTTCTCATTAATAAACTTGTGAGGATGAGCATATGTTGGTTAACCAGGGCTTTTGCCAAATAAACAATGATTGCCTCACGAATGACTAAACCGTTGGGTATAAAAAGAAATACATTGCTGATAAAAAAATTTGTTGAGTGTAAAAAAAGAGAAATTGAATAATTAAAATTGTTGATGCCAACGGATTTGGAAAGAAACAAAAATGCCCAACTCATTAATAACCAACCAGAAAAATTCACACTTACAGCATAAATATACAGTTTTTTATTTCGTATATTCTTAATACGGTCCTGGTCATTAGCAGCCAAAGTTATCAATCGAGGTAAAAAAAGAATTAATAGTACCAGCAAAAACAATAGTATGGATATTAGTATTTTATATCCCAACAGTAATTCGATTAATTGGTGTCCATAAACCAAATATGATAAGCAAGACAAAATACCACCCAGTGATGTGACCAGGATAAACTCAACTCCAATAGCAAAAGCAATGGTTTTGATTGGGATATTGTAGGTTTCTAAGAAAACTGACCTGCTCGCATATTGCCAAACAAATCCGGGAATATATTTTGCAAGTGATGATATGGCGTAACCGCGAATAACACCAATAATATTCTTTTGAAAGCCCAACCAGGCAAGGATTAGCCACCAGGTAATCGTGCCAATAAAAACAGTTAATAAAACGAGAATAAACACATATGTTAAATA
>JAAZIF010000348.1 GCA_012510335.1 Methanomicrobiales archaeon
AGCGTCTGCCCGCTTGCTCATGCTGTAGCACCAGGAGGTATGCGTGATCGAAGGGTTCATACTGTATGAAAAATCATACTTGTATGAATAGTTTGATCTGCGGCGAGATCGATGAGTGAGTATGCCCCACGATAACCACCGCTGCCACGAGCAGGGCAGCAGAAGATACATCTTCGGGACGGTCAAGGTCGGTGAGCGCGGCCAGATAGTCATACCGAAAGATGCCCGGGAGACCTTCGATATCAAGCCCGGCGATACGCTTATGATCCTCGGCCATGAGGGGCGCGGGCTTGCCGTCGTCAAAACAGACAAATTTCAGAAAATTGCAGAGAAAATGCTCCGGATCTTCGAGGTTGAGCCGGAGGAGTGAAGAATGGATCGTTCAACCGCATCCCCAGGGAGAGCCGGTCCCCCGCCGGCCATAGAGGTGCATAGCCTGACGAAATCCTTCGGCGATCTCGTCGCCGTCGACAACATATCGTTCTCCATCGCGAGCGGCGAGGTCTTCGGGCTCCTCGGCCCGAACGGGGCGGGGAAGACCACGACGATCTCCATGCTCGCGACTATACAGAAACCCACGTCGGGTACGGCGACGGTCAACGGTTACGACGTCGTGGCGCAGGAGGATGACGTCCGCCGGTCCATCGGTATCGTCTTTCAGGACCAGAGCCTCGATGAGGAACTGACGGCATACGAGAACATGGACTTTCACGGCCGCCTCTACCGGATCAGCGGTGAGGAGCGACGGCGGCGCATCGATGAGCTCCTGGCCCTCGTCGGGCTTGCCGACCGAAAGAATAGCCTCGTCAAGACCTACTCGGGCGGCATGCGCCGGCGCCTCGAGATCGCCAGGGGGCTGCTCCACGAACCTAAGGTGCTCTTCCTGGATGAGCCTACCCTCGGCCTCGATCCCCAGACGCGAAACCACCTCTGGGGGTATATCGCGCGGCTGAATGAAGAGAAAGGCATCACCATCATCCTCACCACCCATTACATGGAGGAGGCCGACCGGCTCTGTGACCGCGTGGCGATCATCGACCGCGGGGCGATCGTCGTACTCGATACCGCGGAGAACCTGAAAAACTCCATAGGAGGCGACATCGTCACCATAACCTCGCCCGATCCCGATGCAATCGCCGGTCTCCTGACCGCTCCGTGGATCTCTGCAATCGAGCAGCACGACGGATCGGTGACGATCCACCTCAAGGAGGCCGACCGGCACGTCCCCGGGATCGTGACCGCCATCCACCAGAGCGGTATCGGCATCACATCCCTCTCGGTGAGGAAACCGACGCTTGAGGATGTCTTCCTGCACTACACGGGGAGGACGATCCGGGAGGAGGGTGCGGGTGGCAGAGAGACCATGCGCATGGCCCACCGGGCAAGGAGGCGGTAGGGATGGATATCGTCTATACCATATGGTTGCGGAGCGTCAGGCTCTACCTGCGCTCAAAGAGCAGGATCATCGGCAGCCTCGGCATGCCTCTCTTCCTCATGCTGGTGCTCGGGTTTGGGCTGGATGCAGTCGTCCAGATTCCCGGCATGGAAGAGGGCTACATGGATTTCCTCATCCCCGGCATCGTTGCCATGAGCGTCCTCTTCACATCGGTCTTCTCCGGTATCCAGATCATATGGGATAAGCGGTTCGGGTTCTTGAAGGCGACGCTCGTCGCCCCGGTATCGCGCCTCGAGATCATGCTCGGCCAGACGCTCGGGGGGGCGACGGCGGCGGTCATCCAGGGTTTGATCCTGATGGTGCTTGCGCTCTCAATCGGGCTCCATCCCGTCAGCATCGCCGGGTTCCTGATAGCCATCGGATTCATGGCGCTGATAGGTGTGACCTTCACCGCACTCGGAATCGCCGTCGCATCAAGGATGGAGGACATGCATGGTTTCCAGCTTGTAATGAACTTCATGGTCTTCCTGTTCTTCGGGCTCTCCGGAGCGCTCTTCCCTATCGACGGTGTGCCCGACTACATCCGGCCATTGACGCTCATCGACCCCCTGACGTACGGCGTTGAGGGCATCCGTTACGGCCTCTCGGGCACCGCCCAGATCCATCCGCTCATGTGCCTCACCGTCATGGCAGTCTGCGCCGCGCTCATGATCGTCG
>JAAZIF010000074.1 GCA_012510335.1 Methanomicrobiales archaeon
CAGGCGGTCCTGGAGGGCGCCCGATCATTCCTGGAGCGTGAGTTCGGTGTGCCGGTGGCGGTCAAAGATGCCGGGGAGAGCATCCACCCGAAGGCATCAGGGGCCCTGCCCTTCAAACCGGCGATCGTTATAGAGTAGGAGATCCTTTCTTTTTTAGGCGTAGAGGGATCTCTCGATCCGCTTTCATGCCACAGGGATCATGTATTATCCTCCTGGAGAGAGACTACAGGTGTGCCGATGCTTTTCTCTGCGGGCTGACCAGGGGAATCCGGGGGATATCCAGCATGTTTGCAGCGGCGGGGGCGTATAACTGATGATCGAATCACGATGCGGAATACTCTGCGGCGAGTGCGAGTACCGGGCAGGTATGGGCTGCAGGGGATGCACGGCGATAGAAAAGCCGTTCTGGGGCGATAATTGCCCGCTGAAAACCTGCTGCGAAGCAAGAGGGCTTGAAAATTGCGGTCAGTGCGATGAGTTTCCCTGCGAACGGCTCATAGGGTTTGCGTTCGATGAGAACCAGGGCGATGACGGGAGAAGAATCGAGCAGTGCAGGAGATGGTGCGCAGGGTGAGGGGGGTGCCCGGGGATGCCTTCATCCTGCAGCTAACCGGTTCTCCGGCGCAGATGACGTTTGTTATTCAGACCTGACAGGGAGGCCCATGTCAGGCGGCAAGACCGCATAATCACATGAGGGTGCCGGCCGGGCCGTAGTTCACGGTCGGCGAACCTGACATAACCCCTGCCGGGCTCCCCGCGCCAGGGAAATAGTGAACAGATGTACGGCATGGGGAGCGGGCGGCAACCCGATCGATGACGACATGCCGGGACAGACAGAATACGGTTTCAGGCTAAAAGATATCAATCCGCCATCTTCTGCGCTTTCTTCGACCGCTCTTTTGCGGTATACCCGGTAACCTGCTGGAGGTATCTCCGGAACCGGCGGTTGGTATCGAGGATCGTCTCGTCGTCGGAGTTCTTATCAACCTCGGTATCGACGATCAGGGTCTTTCCGCCTTCGCCGACCCAGACCTCGAGCCGCAGGAGCGCTCCGTAGCTGATGACGTAGTGGTTGTCTGTCGAGATTGTGGGCTCGGTCTCGAACTGATCACGGAGACCCTGCACCATGGATTCTATGAAAGTTTTCTTGTATCCTCGCTTGATCTGATATTCCTGCATAATATTTTTAAGGGACACCCAGCTATGTTAAACTAATCCGAAAGTGAGTGACTGAACACATGGATGATATAAAGGTCATATCCAGGGCGCTTGCCGGCGCTGAAAAAACAGTGATGATAGGGTTTCCCGGCAGCGGGCTCGTCGGGAGTATTGCTCTGCAGTACCTCGTCGAACAGATGGACTTCGATCAGATAGGGGCGATCACCAGCAAGTACTTCCCACCGGTTGCCCTCATGACCAGGGGGGTGATCAACGCTCCGGTGCGCCTCTACGAGAAGGATCACCTCGCCGCGATCATATCCGATGTCCCCATCCACCCGATGATCTGCTACGAGGTGGCAAACGGGATCATGGACTGGCTCGCCCAGTTCAATATAAGAGAGATCGTCACGATCGCGGGTATCATCACGAATGAACCCGAAAAAAGGGTCTTCGGCGTCGCGACCAACAGCGGAACCCTTCACCGTATAGAGGACGATACGATCATACTCCCTATGGGGAGCATCTCCGGCATCGCGGCAAGTCTACTCACCGAATGCAAGACGCGGGGCATACCGGGGATCGGGCTCCTCGGGGAGACCGTGAACACCCCGGATCCGCGATCTTCCGCGGCTACGATCGAGGTCTTGAATAAGATCTACAACCTCAACCTGGGCACCGGGCCACTGCTCGAGCAGGCAGTGGAGATCGAGGCGGCGATGGCTCAGATCGCCGAACAGGTGCAGAAGACCGAGACCGCGCCTCGGAGAGAGCAACTTCCGATGTACGGGTGATGGCCATGAAGTGTGCAGCGTTAACAGGAATATCACAGTCAGTTATTGCAGAGCTTAAGAGCGGCAGGGCGCGAACCCTGGAGTTGAACAGTGCCCACAACATCATCACGTTGACCGATACCACTCCCGGGGAGTGCGTATTTATGACATCGGTCAACCAGGAAGACCTCTCACCCGGAGACGCGGGGATAATGGTCGACCTCCTTGCGCTCAATATCAGCATGAAACGGGTCGTCGAGTTCGTCAACCCCTCATTCTTCGAGGAGCGGGAGCGGATGTCGGCCCGGATCAAGGTCCAGTTCCGGGGAACAACCATCGCCCGCGGCGTGGAAGGGCGCAGCTGGGGGGAACCGACAAAAGTCGAGATAATCAGGTCGGCGTGCTACCGCGCCGGCTGATATACCCGTTTTTTCCCGGCAGATCCCTCCCACAAATTAATATCCCGGGACCGCCAAAACGTATGGGAATATTCAGGGGGTCTGTGGCTTAGCCAGGACATAGCGCCGGGCTTCTAACCCGGATGCCGGGGGTTCGAATCCCTCCAGGCCCGTATCATACACTTTATCACCGCTACGCAAGTAGCCGGAGCGCTGGGTCTGCATGATCACAGAATCTCTCCGCCAGGTGAAGTGCGGCCCGTGGAGGTGATCCCGGATCCGGCTACAGGAACTATTATGTTGCACCGGCCAGAGTGAGGAGGCGGTTGTTGCAACCGGGGTTTACCATGCAGGGATCAGATGCGGTCCATGGAGCGCCGCGGGAGCGCCGGGGACTCTGCGGGATATGTCCTGCGGGGTGCGGGGTGATCGTCACCTACGATGACCGGGGAAGGATTGCCTCCGTCCGCCCCGACGAGGATGCCGAGATCGGCATCCTCTGCAGGCTCGGGGAGGCCTCGCCCGAGATCGTATACTCGGAGGATCGGGTGCTCTACCCGCTCCGGCGCGCAGGACCGAAGGGCACCCATGAATTTGAACGGATCACCTGGGACGAGGCATACGAGGCTATCATCTCGAACCTGAACCGGATCAAAGATGAGTCCGGACCTGAGGCGGTCGCCATCTACACCGGATCCGGGAGTTTTGAGCTCTCGTTCTGCGACATCTTCCAGCCTGAGGATGTCGCGATCTCGTCTGCATCAAGTGTCCTCTTCCCCTTCGGCTCTCCGAACACCATGGGTGTAGGGGCGCTCTGCTATGTCTCCTTTGCTATGATCGCGCCGCACGTGACCATGGGCGAGATGTACTTCAACATGTTCTCCGACTACGAGCAGAGCGACCTCATCCTCGTCTGGGGAACAAACCCGGCAACCGACTGCCCTCCCCTGACACTCCAGGCCCTCATCGGGGCGCACCGGCGGGGAGCCGAGATCGTCGTCATCGATCCCCGCCGCACACGGACAGTGGGGCTTACGGGTGCAGAATGGGTTCCCATCCGCCCGGGAACCGATGGGGCGCTGGCGCTCGGCCTCGCGAACGTCATCATAGAGGAGGAACTCTACGATACGGGCTTCACCGCGGACTGGTGCCACGGCTTTGAAGAATTCACGACATACGTCCAGCACTACCGGCCGGAGGTGGTAGAGAGGATCACCGGTGTCCCGGCGGAGGCGGTGGCGTCGCTCGCCAGGCGCATCGCCCGTGCTAAAGGTGCCTCGTTTGCCATGTACACGGGGCTCGAGTACAGCGACTCCGGCGTGCAGGCCATCCGGGCGGTCTTTGTCCTCTGGGGGATATCTGGGAACCTGGACGTTCCCGGCGGCCGGTGTTTTGGTATGAAGGGGAATGCCTTTCCCATCAACCGCTCCGACTACATCAAAAACCCGAACCTGAAACGGGCGATCGGGACCGACCGGTTCCCGGTCTACACCCATTACCGGCAGGAAGGGCACGCGATCGCCCTGCCTGACGCGGTCCTTGCCGGGAGGCCTTACCGGATCCGCGCCCTGATCCTCCAGGCCGCCCATATCCTGATATCCTGGCCACAGACACCGGTCTGGCGAGAGACCCTCGCGAACCTGGATTTCCTGGTAACCGTGGACCGGCACCTGACAGCTGATGCGGCCTACGCCGATATCGTCCTCCCGGCGACGACCCTCTACGAGCGAGAGTCCTACATGACCTACGGTCCGGTCTTCAGGCTCCGGGAACGGGTGATCGAGCCTCTCGGTGAGGCCCGGGACGACGTCCTGATCATGGCGGAGCTCGCCCGCCGCCTCGGCTACGGCCATCTCTACCCGCAGTCGGAGGAGGGAGCCCTCCGGCACGTCCTGAAAGGGTCGGGGTTCACGCTTGAGGATGTCAGGGAGGCCGGCGGGATCGTCCGGTCACCTGCGGTGATTATGGAGTACCGGAAGTGGGAGAAGGGGCTCCTCCGGCCCGATGGTCGGCCCGGATTTGATACACCGACCGGGAAGTTTGAGATATGGTCGACGATCCTTGAGGAGTACGGCTACGACCCCCTGCCGGTCTACACCGAGCCCGGCGAGAGCCCCATATCACAACCGGGCCTTGCAGAGCGGTTCCCACTGGTCTTCAACTCAGGAGCGCGGGTGGTGACCGACTTCCACGCCCAGCACCACAGCATACCCTCGCTCATCGCGGAGCGGCCGGAACCGACTGTCACCCTCAACTCCCGCGACGCTACAGAACGGGGGATCCGGGATGGGGATGGGGTCACCGTCCGGACAGCGCGGGGCGAGATTCCTCTGCGCGCGATCGTCACCGATGGCATCATCCGGGGAGCCATCGAGGCAAACATGGGGGGCGGGTGTTACCAGGCGCCGGAGGCCTGGAGGGAGGGGAACGTGAACGAACTGACCGACCTCTCCCGGTATGACCCGATATCCGGGTTCCCGGTCTACAAAGCCCTTCTCTGCGACGTGTTGAAGGCTGAGGGCGATGACGGGAGGGTCACCATCGGGACAGGCGAGATCGATTCTGTTGCCGGGGCGATGCAGCCTGAGGTTCACCGGATATACCTGGATCACAACGCCACCACCCCACCTGACCCTGCGGTCCGGGAGGCGATGATCGCATGCCTGGAATCAAACCCGGGCAACCCCTCAAGCATATACCGGGAGGGCCGGGACGCGAAGTTTGCCATCGAGTCCGCCCGGCGGAGCCTTGCCCGCCTTCTCAACTGCAC
>JAAZIF010000075.1 GCA_012510335.1 Methanomicrobiales archaeon
GGTGCCGTACCCGTAGAATACAGGCCGGTCCAGGCGGCGGCAAGGTTTTCGCCCCCGCCCCTCTTGAACCGGATGTCGCTGACGATGCCGGGCGCACCCCTCGCAACCGCGTCATTCGTCGCCGCCTTGAAGCCATCTTCCTCGTAGACCGCGATATACACGATCCCGCCCGGGAGGGGCCGGGTGGCCACGGTATCGTCCGCGATCATCGCCTTTGTGTTTCTCTCCAGGTTCGGGAACTGATCGGCAGCACGATGCCCGGGGGAGGCAGCCGCGTGGATCACCCCTCCGGGACAACATATTTACAGGCTCATGCACAAATACGTACACCAAAGGGCACAACTGCCGAACGGAACCCAATCATGCCGAACTGTACAACATTCCTCGACGCCAACGCTCATAACCCCGCAAAACCTGCCCTCATCATCCCCTCCCGGGACGAGTCCTGCACATACTCCGAACTCCTCGACCGGGTCTCCCGGGCCGGGCGCGGTCTCGCCGACCTCGGCATAGGTCGCGGGGAGCGGGTCTGCATATACCTGGAGAGTTCGCCCGAGTACCTCATCGCCTACCTCGCCCTCTGGCGTATCGGCGCCGTCGCCGTCCCGACAAACCGGGTCTACAGAGAGGATGAGGTTCTCTACGCCGTCCGCGACGCAGGGGCCGCCGCTGTCATCACCGACGCCGAGGGGGCGACACTCGTCGGCCGCATACGGGAACGGGTGCCGGCACTCCGACATGTCATAGCGGTCGGCACAGAGGCCTGGGCCGGCCTCCTCAGTGCGCCGGCCGGCCTCCGTGCGGCTGACTGCCGGTTCGACGACCTCTGCCAGATCCAGTACACATCGGGCACCACCGGGAAGCCAAAAGGCGCCATGCTCACACACGGCAACTGGATCGCGGCTATGGACGCCGAGCGGGACGTCCTCCGGATCACCCCTGACGACGTCTACCTCGGGATCTACCCCATGGGTCACGTCGGGATAAGCTGGGGCATCTCCACCCTCAGGGCAGGCGGAACCTACGTCGTCATGGAGCGGTTTGACCTCGACCGCTACATCGATCTCACCCACAGGTACCGGGCCACGATCATGGCCGGGATGCCGCCGGTGATCCACTCCCTCATTCAGACCCCGCCCGGGACCGAAGCAGCTCTCGCCACCGCCCGGGCCATGATCAGCGGCGGCGGCCCCCTGGTGCCCGGCATATGGAAGCCCTTTCACGAGAGGTTCAGGATCCCGATCGTCAACGCCTACGGCCTCTCCGAGACGATCGTCGTCGGGACCGGGACCGCCATCCGCCCTGAGCATTACGCTACAGCCGACGAGTTTCTGAGCGTCGGCACCCCGGTCGGGTTCTCGGAGGTGAAGATCGTCGACGCAGACGATCCCGGTCGGGAACCCGGAACCGGTGAGGACGGGGAGATCGCCCTCCGGGGCCCGGCGGTAGCCTCCGGCTACTGGCAGATGCCGGAAGAGACCCGTGCCGTCTTCCTCCCGGACGGCTGGTTCCTGACCGGCGATATCGGCCACCTCGATGAGGACGGGATGCTCTACATCACCGACCGGAAGAAGGATATGATCGTTATGTCAGGCTGGAAGGTCTACCCGACCGAGGTCGAGAACGTCCTCGTCCAGCACCCGGATGTCCTCGATGCGGCGGTCTTCGGGTGCCCGGACGAGCGCCGGGGCGAGATCCCGGTGGCGGTGGTGGTTCTCTCCAGCAGAGGCGCCACGCCCGATGATATCATATCCTTCACCCGCAACCATCTCGCGGGCTACAAGATCCCCCGGCGGGTCATAGTCGCCGGCGAGATCCCCCGTGTGAACGGGTGGAAACTCCTCAGGATGCGGCTCCGGGAAGAGTACTGCACCTCCGGGAGCGTATAGGGCAACGACGAAACCCCTCAAGCAGCATTAAGGAAAGGACGGTGAACAGGTATACTCGTGTCATACACCACCAGACGTTCGACAGGGATTGCGGGCCTGGATCTTGCGTTCGGCGGCGGGTTCCTGCCGGGCACACGCATAATCGTCTTCGGGTCTCCCTTAAGCGGCCTTGAGCTCCTGGCACAGCAGTTCTGGGAGGCGGGAGGACGGGTGAGCTCTTACCTGATGCTCGATGCCGCGCCGGAAGAGGGTATGATCGATGCACGGGGCATGGATCTCACGGCACTCGCCGGAGCCATGCAGGGTGAGCGGGTCATCGTTGACTCCCTCTCCACCCTGATCCGGGTCCGGGGGATCGACGCGGCTGCCGGGCTCGTCCTTGAGGAGACCCTTGATATCATCGAGCGGGGGGCAAACATAGTCTACCTCCTCTACACCGGCCTCCATAGCCCCTACGAGGAGGCCCGGATGATGCGTGCATCCGACGTCTTCATCACCCTCAGGCAGCAGATCCACGGCAACGAGCTCGAGCGGACGCTCTCAATCGAGAAGCTCAAAGGCGCGGATGTGCCGCGACGGGTGATCCCCTATCATATCACGGCGAAGGGTCTGGAGATCTCGACAACGAGCAGGGTGGTCTAGCCGGTATACCCGGCCCGGACCATATCTGTTGCAGCAACCATATTCCCCAGTTTTCCATATGCCGAATCTCGCGACTGCATCCGCAGGCCACAGTCAGGGTCGATGAGCATGGCCTCCGGCGAGAAGACGTCGACCCCGGCCTCGATGCGCTTCCTGATAACCTCGACACTCTCGATGGCAGGGTCTGCCGAGTCCACGCACCCGTAACCGACCATCCGGCCACGCAGATCCTTCTCGGAGAGGAGATCGAGGTTCTCCGGGTTATTGGCGAACTCGAGATCGAGTATGGCGACGTCAGCCCGGAGGACGTCATCGATGACCGCTGACAGACCCCCACAGACGTGGAGGCAGACCGGAACCCGGAGTCGGGCGGCGATCGTGTTCACAGCCTCAAGGCCGGCAGCTACATCCGCGGCTCCCGTGGAGAATATGGGCTCGTCGACCTGGAGAACAGCGACCCCGGCCGCCTCCAGGTACGCCGCCTCGGCCGCGAGCGCCCGGGCAAGGTCCATGGCCAGTTCCTCCCTGTTCCGGTAGAACGGGGTCTCCACCTTCAGGCCGTAGGCGAGCGTGCTCGGACCTGTGAGGATCCCTTTCACCTTCGGGTGCCGGGAGAGGGCGTATCTCGTATCCCCGACTGTGATGGGCTGCCGGGCGGGTTGGACCTTCCCGACGACCGAGGATCCCCGGATGCCGGGGAGGCGGGAGGTGAAGGCCCGGATCATGTCGCCCCTGACCTGGCCGTCGGATATGATATCGATCCCGGCCGCCATCTGGTCAGCGACCGCTACCTCCACCGCGTGCTTCAGGGGATCTGCGAGTGAGAGGATGCCTGTTCCTTTCACCACCGGGTAGCTCCCGACCACCGTGGTGGGGAGGAGTTTCTCAATCGGTCTCATGGTGTCAGTCTATGCCGGTCACGCGGAAAGAGTACCGCTTCGCGGATGTTCCCGAGGTCGAGCATCGTCATAACCAGGCGTTCGATACCAAGCCCCCACCCCGCGTGCGGGGGCATGCCGTATCGAAACGCTTTCAGGTAGAACTCGAAGGCCTCGGGTGCCAGGCCTTTTGCGCGGATCCTCTCCACAAGGAGGTCGTGATCGTGGACTCGCTGGGCGCCGGAGGAGAGTTCCATCCGGGGGTGCATCATATCAAACGCCTTGCAGAGTTCAGGCCGGTCAGGGTAGGGCATCGCGTAGTAGGGCCTGATATCGGTCGGCCAGTCGACGATGAAGTAATGCTGCCCGATCCCGCTGCCTATCGCCCGTTCGGCTGCCGGGGTGAGGTCATCGCCGAAGGAGAGTTTATCCTCGATTGTCCGGTTCGCGATCTCGATCGCCTCCTCATACCTGATCCGGGGGAAAGGTTTTCCGGGTATAGAGAGGCTGATGCCCAGTTCTGCCAGGTCGTCACCGCAGGTTCCTGCGACGGATTCGTAGACATAAACGATCAGGTCTTCGAGGAGTTCCATGACATCGTTATGGTCGGCAAACGAGACCTCAACGTCGAGCGATGTGGCCTCGTTGAGGTGCCGGATGGTGTTGTGCTCCTCGGCGCGAAATATGGGGCCGATCTCAAAGACCTTCTCGAACCCGGCGGCCATCATCATCTGCTTGTAGAGCTGCGGGCTCTGGTTCATGAACGCCTCTTTCTCGAAGTAAGCGATCGGGAAGAGCTCGGTGCCGCCCTCGGTGGCGGCGGCGACGATCTTCGGGGTGGTGATGTTGATGCAGCCCCTGGAGTGGAGGAACTCAGTCGCGGCACAGGTCACCGCTGATCGGATGCAGAAGATTGCGCGGACACGCGGTTTCCTGGCATCCAGGAACCGGGAGTCGATCCTCGTGTCCATCTCGGCAGGCACCTTCTCAGCGACGTCGAGCGGAAGCGGGCTTCCTGCGAGGCTGATGATCTCAAGGCCGTCCGGGACGATCTCGCGCCCTCCGGGGGCTTTATCTATCGCTTTGACCCTGCCCCGGACCCTGACCACGGACTCCCGCGAGACGTCCCTGGCAGCATCAAGAACCTCTGCCGGAACCTTCTTCTTTGGGATGGTCACCTGGATGATGCCGGTCCGGTCACGGATCAGGAAGAACATAAGCCCCCCGAGATCGCGGATCTCGTGTACCCAGCCGATGATCGCGGCAGATTCGGATTCCGGGGTTACGGTCCGTATTGGTAGATGCATGTTAAAAACCTGGATACAGTGTGGGCCGCGGGAGGTATTTTGCTTTGCGCTCCCACCCCCGGGAGCGCTCTCTCAGGCGGCCGTGGAAACCCGACTCCCTCAAGAAGCGCAAAATGAACATAATTTTTGCAAGGCTATCGAACCCCGCCTGCCCGGATACCGATGTGCTTGCCAGAGGAGACCGCCTCTCCCCGTGGGATCTGGA
>JAAZIF010000076.1 GCA_012510335.1 Methanomicrobiales archaeon
CGGATGCCCACAGCGGCAGGCTCTGCTGCCGGCCTCTCGCGGCGGGCGAGGTTGAATTCGCCGGGTAAGGGTCTCCTGGAGGGCTCAAGCGGTCTTCTGTCTGGCAGTGCCCAGGATAGTGAGGTTACCTTCAGGTCAGGCGGAGGGGGGTTTCTCGAGTTCTCTTCTCCAGGAGATACGTCTATTTCGATCTCTCCCCCCGGGTGTGGAGGCTTTCACATCATCCCCGGGGGATCATCTCTTGTGTGTTTTTGGGCGGGTTATAAACGAGAGAATCGAATATGGATATACCGACCCTGATTTGAGATCTGTCGCTGTTGCGAGGATCTCTTGTGCGCAGAAGTGTTTACAACCCTGGTTGTAACCCTATGATTTCGTGCCGGCAACCGGGTGAGGAGACCCCGGGAGGGCGGCATGTCATGCCCGTCAGTCCGGATATCCCCCCGTGGTGCGGGCAATCCTGGTGCTCCATTTGATAGGGGCGCATGTCTCCCCGCGGATCTCCCCCGCACGCCGGCTATGTCGAGAGAGAGCGCAAAGTAACCCGGCGGCCGGGTGTTTGCAGGCGTAAGGCATCTCTATCGTCGCCCCATTGAGCACCTCCGGTCGCTCGCGTAACGGCGCCTGGAGGGGGTACTGGTGAATGAGAACCGCGCGAGCGGAATGTGGGAGAGGGTGCAGGTTGTTACCTGTGGGGTCTTTGTATCTTCGTGAGTCGCACCGACTGCAAAGTTCCTCCATAACCCCTGTATAGCCTTGAGGATCACCCCTCCACTGGAGGAGGGATTGCCTGTCGGAAACTCGTCTCCGTTATACAGTTCTCCGGATCGCATGCAGGGGGCGGGTGTTTGGATCCCTGCAGTCGCGATCGTGCCCATTCCTGGCCGGTAGATGAGTTTTCGGGATCCCGGGGCGCAACGCCGGTCCGGATCCGTCGTGGAGGTACAAAGGCCGGCAGCACTTCACCCGGGTCAGCGACGGGCACACGGATCGCCGCGATCATCACTGGATAGGAATTCCGGATACCGATCAGAGGTGCAGGGAGTAGGTGTGCTGGACGTCTGGTTTCCCGCGAAACTCCCTCACTCAACCGGGGGATCTGAGGAATCAAGGTATTATGGGGGTCTGCCGGTAGATGTCGCCGGGTGCGGTGTGGTGACCTTCGCCATCCGGACGCCTTCCGTCGATGAGCAAGACCCTGAAATCGGGTGCAAACCTCATCCCGGGGCGATCACACGCATGGTCAGGGGTAGCCGGCACGGGATGGTGGGAGTAGCTCAGACCTGTATGCCTGCCCGGGCAAGCGCATCCTTGATGGAGATGAGTTCCTTTCTGATCTCCCCAAACTCGTCGTCAAGATGCCTCCTGGTGTCACTCCGGAGCCCGGCAATCTCCTCTTTCGTCTCTTTTCCGATCTGAAGGGCTTCTTTGCTGACCTGGAGATTTTCTTTTCCGATCTGACGGGTCTCTTTGCTGACCTGGAGATTTTCTTTTCCGATCTGAAGGGTCTCTTTGCTGACCTGGAGATTTTCTTTTCCGATCTGGAGGGTCTCTTTGCTGACCTGGAGATTTTCTTTTCCGATCTGGAGGCTCTGGTCTAATTTCATATCCATGCTGTGCAGTACATTCCCGGCGTAATCTATCCGCTCGAATATCTCCTCCTGAATGTCTCCCCGGATGATCTCAAAATCGGCGTACTCTCCCGTTGCTTCTTCCCACCTGACGGTGAATGATTTGACTGCAATGGGTCTTCGTATGATGTTGATTTTGTTGATGAGATCCTGGAGATCCTTTTCGCTTCCCTCTGCAACGATCTCGACCTCTCCGTTCTTGAGATTCATCACGTACCCCGAAATATTCCGTTCAAACGTCTCGTTGTACACATGCTCCCGATACCCGACCCGCTGGATGCGCCCCCGTGCAGTGGCCACAAATCGCTTCATTTAATTTTATTCTGTATAGCAGGCATAAATAGTTTCGTCAGATCGGCATTTCACCTGGCGAATCTCTCTCCCGGCTCCGGTAGTGTAACGAAACTCCTGTAAAATTGAGACCCCCGATCCAGGGATTTGCAACAACTCCTGGAACAGTAAGGGGGCCGGTTTTTCCTGAACGAAGATGGGTTTTTTCTAGCGACACGAAGCATGCATGAGGGCGTACCTCAAAAACCGGGGGAGGATCTCCTCCGGTTCAGTCCAGTGCGGTGATCAGGTCGGCCCAGTCCTCGATCGCGTCAAGGATGCCGTCATCCTGGTAGGATGAGATCCGGACGGTCTTCCGGGTGAAGGTGATGTAGTAGTCATCACCCGAGGGATCGTGGCACTTGAGCTGACAGTAGTAGGTCTCCTTCGCGGGGTCGCGGTGGGCCGTGCCCCCCATCGCGGTTGCTATCGCGGTGTTTGCAAGCGTCGCGGCGGCGTTCGCCTCGAACGCGGCGATCGTCGGGGACTGGAGCGAGACCGTCCCGACCTTCTTGCCGGCGGCGAGAAAGTTCACCTTTGCGGTGTAGTGTTCCCGGTGCCGGGCGACTGCCGGCATCTCCTCGCCGTCTTTGGTCGTATAC
>JAAZIF010000349.1 GCA_012510335.1 Methanomicrobiales archaeon
CAGAAGATGCCAAGTTTGTTCCAATACGGTCGTGCTTTCCCCTGCTTGAGGAGTAAACGAGCACGTTTTGGCGTCGTTGGCATCAACGGTCTCCTATGATTGTCCATAACAGGAACTCTCATGGTATTCCCTCCACCCGGTAAAACCGGGGTAACATTTCCCTTCGGAGTTGCGAAACAGGCTTAGTACCAGAAGGTACGTCGGGTTCGGCGTGCCCAGAAGAGGGACCGGCTAGGGAAACACCCATCCGTTCTTGTAGCCCATAACGCTGCTGCAATTTCTTGCCTCCTAGTCTAACTGTTTGGTCTTGTTTAGCCGTTCACAAGCCCCGACCTTCAGGTCGGGGTAGTTGACATACACTACACCCCTGCTTTACATTCCCTTTCGCTGCCGGATCGCTTTAACCTATTGTTTGATGCGAGACGACACACACCCAATCCCGACAACGCTGCTCTCCGGGAGGCGCCTCGTTCGAAGATTTGGTAACGACCCGGTAACTTACTGATATCGCGTTTGCACATCATTTTCGTGCTGTATCAAATTACGCATACGAAGATAATGGGCCGCGGATTTCCGCGACTTGAGAGCACGGGAAGCCGTCAGCACGACGACGGTGTCCCGTGTGCCTTCGAATGAGGGCCCTCGGGGCTCGTCTGTTTGGTTGGATTATACCCATGTAAAATAGATCGCCATCCCGCTTTCATCCCCGCACCTGTTGGCCGGGGTCTTCCCGCTCTGTCCCTTCACCCCCACGAGATAAAGCTGTGCTGGACCATCTCCAGCCTCCACTCACCCATCGGTGAAGCTCGCGATGAACCCGTTCTCCCGCATACCAAGCACCTCTTCAGGCGCCCCATCGGCCGCAACCCTTCCTCCCTCGATGAGGCAGAGGCGATCCGCGAGTTCGAGAACGTCCTGGAGGGTATGCGTGACGACGATGCAGGGGATGCCGGCATTCGCGATCTGTTCGCGGAGTTCCTTTCTCATCGAGCTTTTAGCACGCATATCGACCGCAGCGAGGGGTTCGTCGAGGAGGAGGAGCTCCGGCTCAAGCACCAGCGCCCGGGCGAGAGCCACCCGCTGCCGCTGCCCTCCCGAGAGCCGGCCGACGTTGACGTCTGCCTGATCTGCAAGCCGCATCGCGGTAAGGTGTTCTGTCACAGCTGCGGCGATCTCCGGTTTTGCGGCTCTCCTGCAACGGAGGCCGAACGCAACGTTCTCGGCGACGGTCATGTGCGGGAAGAGGGCGTAGGACTGGAAGAGGTGCCCGACGTTCCGGCTCTCCGTGGATATGTTGATGCCTCTCTCCGATGAGAAAAGCGTCCTCTCCCCGAGTGTGATCTCGCCCCGGTCAGGCGTGAGAATGCCTGAGATCAGGTTCAGCACCGTGGACTTGCCCGCACCGTTCTCACCTATAAGGACGAGGGTCTCGCCGCACTCGACCGAGAGCCTGACATCGAGGGCGAAGTCCCGCAGTTGCCTGACGGCATGGATTGAGAACATCAGAACTTCCTCCGTGTGACGACCTTCACCGCGGCGATCACGGCAAACGATATAACGACGAGGATGATAGCGAGGCTGATCGCGGCATCAAGGTCGCCCTGCATGGTTGTGTAGATTGCAAGCGGCATCGTCTGGGTTCTTCCCTGTAAGTTCCCGGCGAACATGATCGTGGCGCCGAACTCACCGAGAGCCCGGGCGAACGAGAGTATAGCCCCCGATATGAGCCCACCCCAGGCAAGCGGGATGGTGATCCTGAAGGCGACGGTCCAGGGGGAAGCGCCGAGGGTCCGTGCCGCGTCCTCGTAGAGACGGTCGACCGCCTCAAAACTCGCTTTCGCCTGCCTGATGTAAAAAGGTGAGGCCACAAAGACCTGGGCCAGTATCACCGCGATGGTGGTGAAGGCGATGTGAATACCGAATAGGTCGAGGTACTGCCCGACGACCCCCCGGCGCCCAAAAGCCATGAGGAGTGCAATACCCGCCACCGCCGGCGGCAGGACGATCGGGAGGTCTGTGAGGGTGTCGACGATATCCCTGCCCGGGTAGTCATACCGGGCGTTTGCCAGGGCAAGCGGCGTCCCGAAAATGACGACGATCACCGTGCTTATCGTCGCGGTGACGAGGGAGAGGGAGAGCGCATCGAGCACCACCGGTTCGGTAAGCGAGCGGATGAATGCTTCCGGCGATATGCGCAGGAAGAGCGATGCAACTGGTATCGTGACGAAGAGAAGGAAGAGCGAGAGAAGAACTGCGACTAGGAGGGTGAATACCACCCTCCCCACTCGCGGCCGGCCGTTATGCCGATTTGTCTCAGTTCTCGACCGGAATCGGGTCAAATCCATAATC
>JAAZIF010000350.1 GCA_012510335.1 Methanomicrobiales archaeon
GACCGGGTCATGACGCGTGACGGCGCGGTGGTCGATGAGGGTCTCGTGGCGCTCCGGAAGTTCCCGAAACCTGCCTTCATCGGGGGGAAGGCGATCCTCTTTGTCGAGCCGGTCGATGGGGTGTACTGCGATATCGTGATCGGGTGAGGCAACAGCCGGCCGCTCACTGCCAGGCAAACATCATTATTTTTCCAATTAGTTAACTATTTTAAGTTAAAATATTGGCCACCAATATAAAATGATCATATTTAAATGTATAGAATGTGACGCTCAATTTGAGAAGTATGCTGAGACGAACCCTATTTACCGTTGCGGCTGTCATGGTCGCATTCATGCTGATCTGTGGGTGTATCGGGACGACAGGGCCCGAAACTGAGAAACAGCAGCTCCGTATCGCTACGACGACGAGTCTCGATGACACCAAGCTCCTCAACCACCTGAGCACGATCTTCGAGGAGCAGTACAACGCCGAGGTGCTGGTTGTTTCTGCCGGAACCGGCATTGCGCTTGAGTATGGGCAACGGGGCGACGTCGATGTCCTGATGGTGCATGACCGCGTGCGTGAAGATGTGTTCCTCGCTGATGGGTATGGTATCAACCGGCGTGTATTTGCCTACAACTACTTTATCCTCGCCGGGCCTGAGTCTGATCCTGCGGGCATCAAGGGTATGAAGCCCGAAGAAGCGTTTGCCACGATCCGGGAGAAGGGGATGGCCGGGGAGTCTGGAGTTGCCTTCGTCTCACGTGGTGACGCCTCAGGCACGCACGCAAAAGAGAAGGCTATATGGAAGGGGGCTGGATTCGACTACGCAACCGAGATACAGGGTTCAGGCGACTGGTACCTTGAGGCCGGGAAGGGCATGGGTGAGACCCTCACGATGTCAAACGAGAAGCAGGCTTATGTGCTCTCTGATATCGGCACTTACCTCGCCTACAAGGGCGATCTCGACCTCGTGACGCTCGTGGATGAGGGCGACATCCTGCTCAACGTCTACTGTGCCATGCAGATCAACCCTGCGAAGTACCCGGACATCAACAGCGAGATCGCGAAAGACTGGGTCAACTTCATGATCACTGATGAAGTCCAGGAAGAGATCGCATCCTTCGGTGTCGCTCAGTACGGCCAACCGCTCTTCTACGCCGCCCAGGACGACTGGGAGAAGATCGGTGTCCCGCAGACTGAGGTGAAGGATCCGATCCCCTGATCGGGCTTCTTTGCTCTAATCTTCACCCATTTTTCCCTGGAATAAGCTACTTTTCAGGAAACGAGATATGTACGAGATTATCGAGGGTTTTATAGAAGCCGGGAGGCTCATCATCACGCTCGATCCCGACGTGATGACCATCGCCGCACGGAGTATCATCGTCTCGTTCATCGCGACGATAACCGCCACCCTGATCTCCGTCCCGCTCGGCGCTGCGATCAACTTTGGTACGTTTCCTGGAAGGAAAGGTCTCATCAACCTGATCCAGACGCTTTACTCCTTGCCGACGGTAATCGTCGGCCTCCTCATATTCCTGCTGATATCCCGTGTCGGGCCGTTTGGATTTATGCGATTACTCTTCACCCCGACGGCGATGATCGTCGCCCAGACGGTGCTCGTCCTCCCGATCATGACCGGGCTTACGATATCTGCGCTCTCGGGGGTCGACCCGGTCATCCGGGATACCCTCCACTCACTCGGGGCAACGCGCCTTCAGTTCCTAATAAACGTCATGAAAGAGGCGCGGTTTGCTATCCTTGCGACCGTCGCGGTAGGGTTTGGACGGGCGATATCGGAGGTTGGGGCGGCGATCCTGGTCGGTGGTAACATCATGGCATCGTCCTTCATGAGATCGACCCGGGTGCTGACGACGGCGATATCCCTTGAGACATCGATGGGCAACATCCCGAAGTCCATCGCGCTCGGTATCATCCTTCTTACGATCGCACTCGGCGTCAATCTCGCCATAACCATGGTGCAACACCGGTGATCATCCTATGATAGATCTGAAGAGTGTTTCAAAGAGGTTTGATGATACGGTGGTGCTCCGCGGGGTCACCGCACGCGTCGAACGCGGCGAGATCTTTGCGATCATCGGGCCGAGCGGGTCGGGGAAGTCAACCCTCCTGCGCCTCATCAACCTCCTCGATACGCCGGAGGGAGGAGAGATCCGGATCGGTGGAAGTAGTATCCATGCGAAGGGGGATCAACGCCTCCGGATCCGCCGGATGATGGGGATGGTCTTTCAGAAACCTGCCGCCTTCAGCGCGACAGTCTACGAGAACGTCGCCGTCGGTCTCAGGTTCCGCGGTGTGGGTGAAGGGAAGATCCGTGAGAAGGTCGGGGATGCCCTCGATGTGATCGGACTTGCCGGCTACGGGGAGCGGAAGGCCCGGACGCTCTCCGGTGGGGAGATGCAACGGGTGGCCCTTGCGCGCGCGATGGTGACCGAACCGGAGGTTCTCCTGATGGATGAGCCGACCGCAAACCTGGATCCGGTCTCGGTCGGGATGATCGAGGAGCTCGTGCTCCAGATCAACCGTGACCTCGGCACGACGATCATGATATCGACTCATGATATGTACCAGGGGCAACGGCTCGCTCACCGGATCGGTGTGTTGATGGATGGTGTGTTTGCGCAGGTGGGGACGCCCCGGGAGGTCTTTACCCTGCCCACGAGCCGGGAGGTCGCGCGGTTCATCGGTATCGAGAACATCATCGAAGGGGTCGTCGTGGCCGCAGGATCCGGTATCGCCGTCATCGATATCGGCGGCACCTCCATCCGGGCGGTGTCGCCGTTTGGGGTGGGTGAGGAGGTCTGTCTCTGCATCCGGTCTGAGGATCTGCGGATCCTGCGGCTATCCGGGGAGGGAGATATTCCCGGTAAAAACAGTCTCCCCGGCACCGTTCTCTCTATCGCGCCGCGCGGTCCTTTTAGCCGGGTGGCTGTCGACTGCGGGTTTTTGCTCACATCGATCCTTTCATGGAAAACGGTGGATAGCCTCGGTATCGAAGAGGGTGAGGAGGTCTTCGTCTCGTTTGCGCCGGATGCGGTCCACGCCGTCAGGGCGGCGCAGGGATGAGACGCCCCACTCACTCACCCCACCCCGAGGTGCTCCCGCACCCCGGCGAGGTAGTGATCCAGCCGGCGCCGGAACTCATCCCGGTCGAGCGCCCGGGCTTCATGGCCGGAGAGCTGCATTATCCGGTCCGCCTCTGCGGTGAGGATATCGAGCGACGAGGCGGCAAAGAGGATCGTCGTCTCCCCGAAGGCCTCCCGCCGGGTGGCGAGCAGTGTAGCAAGCGGCGTCACCTCATCGCCCTGGAGGCAGCCCGGCACCAGGAGGTTTGTCGCGGCCCGGTCCTCGTCGAGTATGATGAGCGGTGATCCGACCCGGAGCGCGGTCTGGATCTCGTGCGCCATCACAAGCGACCCGCTCCCCTGGCCGAAGGCTGCCCGGGGGTCTCCCCCGACGCCGGGCGGGAGCCGGGAGAAGAAGAGGCTTACGTCCGCCCCGAAGAGCCCCCGCTCGCTCGCATCCGCCCGGACAACCCCGTTGACGCTGACCAGGAGATCCCGGCCGTCCCCGGCGGCGTGGTCGTCCTGCCCGGCTATGACCGCGTGGAGGAGGGTGCTCTTTCCCTCGGCGTTTGACCCTGCGATGGCGAAGGCCTCCCCCCGCCGGATCGAAAGCCCCGTCACCGTCCTGCCGCTCCCGGCGAGCTCGACCTCGACCGGATCGAGTTCTGATGGACAGCAAAACGGCACATGCACACCCTCCTTAGGCCCGGCTATGCGGGGATGGCACCGGAGATGGGTGAACCGGCGCGCCGGAAGCGTGCCGTCGGCGATGAACGAGACAAGCCCCATGCCGGGGAGGGCGCGCCGGAGGCCCTTCTGGTCGATGGAGAGATCCCGCGCCGCCACGAGATCCCCATCAGGAACCCGGCGCACGACGCGGTCCAGGGCATCGAGGAGCGCCTGGAAACTCTCTCCAACACCTCGGGCGCGTGCCGGCGTGGGCGCGCCAGGGTAGGGGAGGGCGCCCCTTACGACGAGGTGTATCCCATCACTGCCGATCCGGTTCTCGTGATCCGGCCGCCATAGATCGGTGCCGATGGCGCTCCTCGACGCTATCAGCGTGACCGGTTCGATGTTCTGGAGGCAGTGGCGGGGATGCTCGGTCCCGGCCCCCGCGATCGGGCCGAGATCCCGATCTCCCGGGACCGCCGCCTTGACCGCATCGAGTATAACGCCTGCCATCCCGTCGCCGCCGGCCCCGATCTCCGGCACCGGCGCCGTGAGCAGGACCGGTATGCTGAACCGGAGCGCTGTCCCATCGAGTGACCTGATGAGGTATGTATTCGTGAGGTTCCTGATCACCGGGTAGTCGATCCCCACCCGATCACCCGCAAGGCCGGGGAGGATCCGGTAGACCTCGCTCTGCCAGGAACCATCCTCTCCGCTCATCCTCTCTCTACCTGGTACTGGTATCCCGGGCCACAAGGCTCTTTCCCCGGTCTTATATACACGGAAAACCCACCCTCTTTAGCATGGAACTGACAGTCCTCGCCAGCGGTAGCAGGGGAAACTGCACCTGCATCCGGGGGGAGCGCGGCTCGCTCCTCATCGACGTGGGGCTCTCAGCCCGGGAGACCCTCCGTCGCCTCGCAACCGCCGGCGAGGATACATCGATGATCGAGGCGATCCTCGTCACACACGAACACACCGACCACATAAAGGGGGTCGATGTCC
>JAAZIF010000351.1 GCA_012510335.1 Methanomicrobiales archaeon
GAGATTCTTCATGCCCTCTTCTTGATCGGAAAGATAATCTGCAATTAACGCTAAGAGCTCCATGGCCTTGTTTTCACCTCTGTACAAGTATAGGTTGGATACAGGGCCATTTCAATTTTACAGAACTTTCGTTACGCTACCCAACTCAATAACCGCTACCCGCAATATGCCGGGTGTTGATTCTATCCAAGTTGTCCCACCAGGCGTTAATGTAGACATACTGCTGAACAGAGCTGTAACTATTCCAATCAAATGTAGCCCTTGGACGGTGCCAGTTGCCATCTGCGTAAGTCCAATCTCATAACAGCGGCGGGTATCCATAGTAAGTCCCCAGGAACATCATAACGGCAAATAAAGCAGAAACCATGATCACGAGCAAACGTGTAGCGCGAGGGCTGAGATTCGCAGTGGTAGATTTGGCGGTGATGAAATGGGAGGACATGACCAGCAGAATTAGAGGAATTACGGCCAGTCCAAGCAATATCGATGATAATAGATGTGCCGGACCGATGTACTCTGGATACCAGATCAGGGCGCCGAACCGGATGATCGTAGCGGCTATAAAAAGGGCCAGAAAACTAAAAAAGCGTTTTAGTGATCTCAGCATAACCCTGCCCCCTCACATGCCTGCCGTGCGCCCCAATTGCATGCCTCGTAAGCTACAAGGAACTCACATAATGTCCAACAAGAGGCGGCACAAATAACAATGAAGGCCGGATGCATAGGCCTTAAACAGAGGGCACCACAAACCTCAACGCGCCCGGCTGACGCAAGGCTTGAGCATACTCCACCAACATCCCACGTGCAAAAGTCACATACAACACCATCATCTTCTGTCAGGCCCGCGACAGCAGGGTCATATCTGAGATATGAGATCATGCCATTGTGTACAACAACTGCTCGTGCCTCACTCCCAAGCTCGCTGCCGGCAAACACCAGAAATGCCTTTTCATCGGACGCTTCCTTGATGAAAGGCATTGTTACAAGGGTGGTGGTTACGGTCATACTTTCGTTCGTTGTAACACCTTTAATTACCTGAATTTGCTTTGTAGAGAGAATAAATCCATCACGGAGCAATCCATCCCGCAGGCGTTGGACAGCGCGGTGTCCGAGAGTGCCTGTGCAACTGTAGCATTTCTTGTATCTCCAGTGAGCTCATCTGAGTTCACTACAATATTGGAGTCGTCTACAGCTCCACTGCTCTCGGTAAACGAGTAACTGGTGCAGTCTCCTGGTTCAAGGGGGTTGCACGCCATCACCGGCACAACGCCCACGCGCACCGGCAGCACAGCAAAGAGCGCGGAGAGTACCCGCATTCCAGTTCTTCTTTTCATGTGTTTCAACTCCTTTTTGTTTGCTGGAGGCAGGGAAGGCACACATGTTAGTACACGGAATGCGTACACCTCATTAGCCTCCGGGCATGCGGAGCTCTATCATCCGGGCGTCAGACCTGGGGATGGGCGACCCCGCACACAAGCGGGCACCGTACGCGGCGCCCGATCCGATTCTGGGTCGTTAAAGCATATAAAATCAGCAGGCATCGTTCGGTTTTTTCCGAACGATACAAAAACGTTTCTATAATGTGGTGGTTTGCAGGTTAGTTGCTCACTTGCCAGCCTGTAGCTGGGTGAATCCGCCTTGTGATGAGCGATGCTTGCAAGACCCGGCTTTCCGGGAGCCGGGTCGCACGTCGCCGGCAGGATCGTCACCCGGGATCAATCACCTCCGTCACCCGAGCCGGATCGTAAAATTTAAGGTTCGTTCAGTTAAAACCGAATCATGACAGCGGGATTTATGAGTTTCCCTCCCAAATGCAGGTCTGGTCCCGGGTACAGGGACGCCCGGGCTTACCTTGAGCTTAAACAGCGTGAATATGAACACCAGGTATACTCGACTCCCTCACCAAAGAGTCCTTTCCTGCCGGTAGTGGCCTATGAAACAACTGGTAATCAAAAATCTCCGCCACGCGATTATTTTGGTATCATCACAGGTTGTTGCTCAACGCAATTCGCACCGAATCACCCAAAATTAATTAACAGTTATAAGCTGGGCCGCTACCTTTCAGCGAGAGTCTCCAGAACCTCACTTTGCGAACCCTCCAGAAAAGTACCATATAATAGTATCCTCACACCTCAAAGTACAATTAGAGAAGGGGAGTGAGCTACAATGCTCCGGATGCTACTCCCGAAGGGAGGATGAAAGTGGTACCTCAGTCACAGTTTGAGTAACTGGAAGAAAAATACTTGAGGAGGGAGAGCAAGGTCTCGCAAAGTGAGCAGAACGGGCGAAGCCAGAAAGGATGAAAAAAAGATTCCTTGTGGCATTGTATCCGGGAGAACGCCTGCATGTTGGGGCTCGATGAGAGAGGCCATGACCGAATACAGGGATGAAGATAAAACTCACTGATACCTGCCTCTACGAGGGGGTTGGTGAGGGAGGGAGATATGGTGTTCTTAGAGAACTGCCGAATGAACGGAAAAAAAGAAATGATATGCTTTCAAATGGCTGATTTGATGGGCTCCTATCGAAAAGAACGATCACAATAACAACCCGGAACCAAAGATCCACCTATAGAAAAGAATCGCGAGAACGATACTGGTTGCAAGAGAGACAAATACGGCCCGACCCCTTGACATCTCATGAAATATCTGTACACTCAAATAGGTTATCAAACCAAAAACAAAGAGAAGCAACAGGCCTGCCAATGGAACCTCTACGATCACAACCGCCCAGAAAAACAGGATGCAGGGAAACAGGGCATAGATCACCGATTTCATCGTTTTTTCAAATCCATGGCGTACATTGACAAAAAGCAGGAAGAAATGTTCAACGAGGCTGACTCCGAGGAGTGCAACGACTCCGACTATCAGACCCTGTATCAGGCTGATGAAGATGCCTAATACCAGGAGCCCAATCAAGTGCAATCCGTCCGGTCCGGATTCGTTTCCAGGATATACCCCTGTAAAGAAAGATGCTAACGCGAATAAAATTGACATAACCACAACTGTCACAAAAAAGAGTTGAAGATCAGCTCCCAGTGGTTTTTTGTTTAGTTGCTGGAAAAATTGCCGGGGATTGGTTAAGGCCGTTTTAAATAGAGAACTTGCCGACATGACATCACCTCTGAAAATTATGGAGATTTTGAAACAAAGGATTAGTTCTGGTTTGTTCTTCTGTACTCGCCGCAGGTACTATCGGCATTGCCATTGCCATTGCCATCACCACGCCCACCAGCATAACTGCCAGGAACGCGGAAAGCGCCTTCATTCCAATTTTTCCGTTCATGCGTTCTTCCTCCAGTTTCTATTCCCGGAGGCGGGAGGAGCATACCTTCAAGTGCAGAAAGTGCATACACTTCCATTGCCTCCGGGCATGCGGGGCTCTATCATTCGGGCGTCAGACCTGGGGATGGGCGACCCCGCACACAAGCGGGCACCGTATGCGGCGCCCGATCCGAATCTGGGTCGTTAAAGCATATAAAATTAGCAGGCATCGTTCGGCTGGAGCCGAACAAACGATAAACCTTTTTATGGCGGGATAATGGTCACGGCCCCTACCACACTCGTCGAACCTCCCCCCACGGGACCGGACACCGTCGCAGTTGTTCCCGGCAAGGACCGCTGGGAGTTATCCCCCAGGTCAGGTTAGTCAACTTACCCCTCCCCTCGTCGGGGCATGATACCGTGAGTGGCACCATGTTCTTTACAGGCTTTGCGATTCCACCTCTCCCCCGGTGTCAGAGGAGCAGACGCGAGTAAGCCGGATGACGGCGGCCCGGGCAGCCAAAAGTCGGTAGGGCAAGATGAAAAGAGAGACAGAACCGGGTGCCGACCGATCCGGGCGGGCATCGCCGGATCCAGCCCTCCATTCACCCCCAGAAGAGCATCCAGACTCCGAATCCTATCAACAGGATCCTGCTGCCGGCTCGAATGACATCCCTGTATTCCCGTATCCTGCTCGACGAGGCATACCCCCCAAGGATCCCGACGCCGAAAAATGGTGTGAGCACCCCGGCTCCGAAGACCAGCAGGAGCGATAGATCCTGCACGGTGCCGCCGATCAGGATTCTGTTCAGCAGGACAAGAAGCATCGGCGCAGCGCACGGGGCCTTGACGATCGAAAATATCATGCCCAGAACGAACAACCCGGCAAGGGTGATCGCATGCTTCTGTATGGATGACTTAACATAGTCGTCGGTGGAGACCGGGAGCCGTATCAACCCGAACAGGTTCACCCCGGCGAGTATCGTGATCAATCCCGCCGCGGCGGCGAGGTACGGACCGAAACCACCGAGGGACATCCCCGCCAGCAGGAAGCAGCACCCCATGACGATGTACGCGGCGACCAGCCCCAGGCCGAATACTGCAGAGTTCAGGAGACTGCTTCTCAGACCCTTTCCCGACCCGGTGACGTACACCAGTATGAATCCGAGGATTGCCATCAGACAGGGTGAAAACCCGGAGAAAAGGCCTAAGGAGTACGCGAACGGGATATCCCAGTTTATCGGCGGTGAGTTCTCCAGCGGCTCAGCGCCAGCACGGGACTGCTCGATCGCCGTCCTGAGGTTCTCCCCGGTGATCTCTTCCTTGGGGATC
>JAAZIF010000077.1 GCA_012510335.1 Methanomicrobiales archaeon
ACTTTATGCCCGAGATCAACTCGCCCCTCCCCCTCCCCGATGAGGCGGGGATCCATAGGGTGTCATACCGGCTCCTGGTCTCTCTGCGGCGTGCCGTAACCGTCATCATCTCGTAACCGCCGGAGGTGCGCTCCTTCAGGCTGTACAGGTCGTGGCTGAACGTAGCCCGATTGTAGTCGCGGTAGTTTGACCGCACAGGGTTTTTCGTGAACCTGGAGTCCTGCGTAACGAAGGCAAACGTGGAGAGGATCTCGGGGATTGGCACCTCCGCCCCGATTTTTTTCTTTGACCGGTGCAGGCAGACTGAGTATGCCTCAAAGAGGTTTGCCAGGAATACACCCTCATCAACCACCCGGTCGGCCAGGAAGGCATCGTATTTGAAGATCTCATCACAGACCCTCTCCGGGAGGGCGGGAATGGCGACGATCTTTTCTGCCTCCGGCCCATAATACAGGGTTACCCGGTTCGAGCGGATATCGATAAGGATCGTGTAAAACGAGGTCTTCAGCTTTGGGTAATTGCCTTCAAGGGAATACCCCTGTGCTTTTAGAAGCTGCTCAAGTTCCTCTCCAAAAGCCGTTTTGGCGCGGGACTCAAGTTCTCCTGCCTCCTCTTCCCACATATGCAGTGCTTCTGTTATCTCAGCGATCAGCGGCTCTTCGATCCTGAGGCGCTGCAGCTGTCTCCCGATCACGCCTATCTCGCCATGCAGGGTATTCAGGCGCTTCAGTATCTCCTCCTCACCAGTCCCGATCTTTTTAATCGATTTCACCAGGGATTTCAGGCTATTAGCCTGGGTATTCAATGTTTTTATCAGGTCATCCATGCGCGTCAGGGGTACATTACATAAGTTAAATATTAAAGGTATCTATCAGGTTTGTGGGGATGCCTGCTTCAACATTCCATTTCGCCTGAAAAGGGTCTTATAAGGGTCTCGTTCGTGTTTATCGAGGGTACCAGGGGTGGCCTCAGGAGAACCCCTCCTGAGCGGGATACAGAAATAATGACATATGTCGTCAGTGTAATTACCACTGCATTACGGGGAAAAGATAAGCCATCCCGGATGCAGATCTTCCATACATCCACCATGATGACGGAGAGCGAACCTTCGCCCCGGGAGGAGGACGAAGCAGATGCGATCATGCAGATGGCCCGGCGAATGGCGGCCGCTGTGACAAAGGGTGAGCTCGGACTGATCCTCGCCGGGGAGGTTGGCCGTTACTCGCTTGAGGATCTCCAGACCCTCGGGGGAAGGCTATACGCGGAGATGATCCGGTTGCCCGAGCCTTACCGGAGCCGGGTCCACCCCTACATCACCAAACAGTTATTCGGCGCTCACCACCAGCTCCTCGCCATGCATCGTTCGGACAGTTTCCTGTCCATGACCGAACCGATCACCGATCGTGAGACGTTTCTTGCGTTCTGTGATATGGTTCCCAGCGGGTGCTTCCGATATGATGAGACCACAGAACGGATCCCGTTTCGCTTCACCCCCCGGCACCGGGCCTTCTATTACCTGATATCAGCTTTCACGATGTTCGTGCTCGACCAGCCGGGTCATCCGGAGGGGATGCCGTTTCCGGGAGGGTTCCAGGTCGAAGAACGCAACGGTTCATTCTACTGTCTCATCCGCGACCGTGAGAAGGAGGTTCCGTACTCGATCTGTAACTTCTGCCCTGCACTGCAGACCGAGGATGCGTGATACTTTTTTGGGAGTGGATGGGGCTTGCGGTCCGGCTGGAGGATGGCTCGTCGCCCCATAAGGTACGCCCCCCCGGGGATGTGAGCCTGACTTTATCGGAGAGCCTGATATAGGCTCCGATTCCTGAATATAGTCGTTAAAGTCAGCCTTTTAGTGTTTGCCGGCCCATGGTCTATCACGATTGGCCGGAGAGAAGACCGCCCGGGAGCTCATATACGAGACGAACCGGTATATGAAGTGGATCTGCAGGAT
>JAAZIF010000352.1 GCA_012510335.1 Methanomicrobiales archaeon
GATCACAATCCGTGGAAACGGCCGGGACTTGAATCCCTCAAGTATGGCGTACTCGACACCGGCGTTGCAGAGGGTCTCGAGGGTGGAGTCGAGGTCGCCCTCGCGCTTTATGATGACCGATTTGCCATCGTCAACGCCGCCTGATATAGCGGCATATGATTCATGGTATATAGTTGTATCTTTCCCGGGCTCGAGCATAAAGCCGTGATGTCCGAGGTGTTTGACTGCTCCGACGGTCCCGTGGGCTGAGAGTGCCCCGATCAGGCTCTTTATGAACGTTGTCTTTCCTGTCTTTGAACGGCCGACTATCTGGATGATCTTCATGGGTTCTCATTCTCCTCCTGGCCGGGCCTGGACTTCAGGATGACCGAGGCAGCCTCGGCCACGCCCCGCATCACCTCGGTGATCCGGTCCTCGATCTCGATCTCATCGTCGATGGTCAGGCTTGTGCCTTCGACTTCCAGCAGGAACCGGGCGACCTCACTCGCCTCAAAGAGGATCTCATCGAGTTCCTCGGCGGTGAAGAAGCCGCACATGGCGCCGTAGAAGAATGTGGCCCCGGCCTTCTTCACCTTTTTCTTGAACGAACTCCTCGCCTGGTTGACCGCCTGCGGTGTGTAGGTATCGACCATGAACGGGCAGAGGTCGGGGAGGTTTTCACCGATGAATGTCATCTCCGAGCCGCTGGTGGTCCGAAAGTCTGCGCAGAGGCGTGCGATCGCCCACTCGCGGGCGGTGACGTAGGTGTGCTTGCGCAGGAACTGGTTGACCCGCCGATAAGTGGCGCCATCAACTTTCTTGAATTTCTGATACTTGTTTGGGTCGCTGCGATAATCAGGTTCTTCCATTTTGCATATCCTCTTGTCGGTATTGGTATTTCAATCTAAGGAGAGGGCGGTGCCCGGCCTGTCATTCATATGTATAGCATCATACGGTTTATACCTGCCTCTCCCTCCCCGATCTCAGGGCAGGATATCCGGCCAGATTCGGCCTGCCGGGGCCGCAGCCTCTAGATCCCCACCCGTGGAGCAGGTGCCGGCCTCAGGGATCGAGTGTATAAGGAGTGCCGGCCTTCCTGGTCCTGGTACGCAGGATCTGGCTGCTCCGGCATCGCCACAGGCTGCGAGGGGCCGCCAGTTTTTGGATCGCTGTATCTTGCATTTAAGCGAGGATCGCTCCCCTCCACACAGTAACACCTGCCCGGGAAGACGATCAGACGTCTGAGCCATTCTGGAGCGGTCGTTTATATAGCGGCGAGGTCTGCAGCCCCCGCCGGGCCGGAGGCAGCCACACAGCCGTTCACTTTCACACCACACGGTATGGGGTTCATATGCTCAGAAGATAACGTATATCCCAGGGTCTGTCCCCCGACCACCCGGAGGGCAGCCCCATACCTCCTAACACAAATACCTCTGCATCACCCGAATACTCTTTTTTCATCCGCACAGGGTATCCGGCGCGAGGCAGATGGATCCCGGGCTCTGCGGGGCCCGGCAGGGATTTTATGGATTGCGGGGAATAGTGATTTACCGCAATCTTGATATGCTTCGTCTTTCCACCTATTAACCGATGGAAAAGACTCTCTTCCCGGAATGGCTGGATCGCTTCAGCGCCTACCTCAGGATGCGGAATTACTCGCCCCGGACAATCAGGAAATACGAGGAGACCCTCC
>JAAZIF010000353.1 GCA_012510335.1 Methanomicrobiales archaeon
GGACGAGATCGATATCGAGCGAGTTGATCGTCGCGTTGATGTAGGGGTGTTCTGCATACTTTTCGCGCCAGGTCGCACCGAACTCCTCCGCGATCCGGCGTGCCAGGGACAGTCCCTTCTCCTGCAGATCCTCCCGCGAGATGGAGGGATCGAAGAGCATGAAGATATCGAGGTCGCGGTCGCCCCGGACGAATGTATCGCGGGCGACCGACCCTGCCATCATCGCCTTCGCCATACCGGATCGCTCCACCGCCTCGATCAGGCGCCCTCCAACCGTCCTGATATAGGCCCGCTCCTCCGGCGTGGGGCGGATCCGCCTGAGCACCTCCTCCTCACAGGGGCACCGGGTCAAAACGCTGCCTCCGCGAGATCCTCGTAGATCGCCCCCCGGGGCGTAAGTGTGCTCTTCTTGAGTTTGATGCTATCCACCCGGAACCTCCCGAGCGGCTCCCGGGGCATGCACTGCACCTGCCCCGGGAGCGAGGGGTGGAACTCCTTCACCCGTGCAAGTGTCACATGAGGGCGGAATGGCCGGCGTTCCCGGGGGAACCCGAGTGGTTCGAGGAGGGCATCCACCTGCCGGGCGAGGGCGGCGCTCTCCCCGGCGTCGGTGACATCGCACCAGACCACCCGGGATCTCCGTGGGGGGTTGCAGACCGCGCAACCGATCGTCACCTCAAATGGTTCGGCCCTGACCGCCCGGAGCGCCTCGATGATCGCCCCGATCTCTTCGGGTTCAACCTCCCCGAGGAATTTCACCGTTATGTGGAGGTTTGCCGGGTCGACGATTGCGAGGCGCCCGCCAAACCCCGCCAGGGTCGCCCGGGACTCGCGGGCCTGCTCGCGTATCTCTTCAGGCAGATCGATTGCAACAAACGTCCTGACCATGTTATCGTACTTATCATGCCTCACCCTACAAAATGGTGATTGACGGGTGGGGGCCGGTGCCGGGTTCCGGTAGCTGTATGCCCCATATCAGAGCAGATATATCAGACCAACACAAAACCATAACGACCAAATCCGGGGGTATTAGCATTTCAGATACAGCGCAATTCATTGTATACACACTAGAATTCTGCCCGAATTGTGAGATTCTCAAAGAGTTCCTGGCCTCCAGAGGGGTTTCCTATACCGAGTGCGATATGGCATCCATCGAAGCGCTGACGGAACTCCGTATGAACGGCGTATTCGTCCAGGAAGCGCCGGTACTCCAGAAAGATGACGCCTTTTATACGTCCGGCGATCTCTTTCCCGGCGGCGCGTTCCAGGAAGACCTTGTCGCCGGTCTGGTAGCGGGGGCATGAGGTTGGTCCGCAAGTCGACGCAGACGACCTTATTCGGGGAATTCATCCCCGTCCTCCCGAAAGTCCGGACATCGCGGGGCTACCTCCTCGACTGGGACAGGAACCGGATCGTGAGGCAGATCGTTGAGGAGAGCCGGCTGGTCGAGGTCTTCTATGGCTACGAGGGGGCCGATGAGGAGACGGCGCAGGAGATCTCGCGGCTGGTCGAGAAGAAGATCCAGATGCTGGGGCTCCAGTCACTCTCCGGCCCGCTGATCCGCGAGATCGTCAACATGACGCTCCTTGAGCACGGGCTTACGTCCTACAGGAACGTCTGCACCCGGGTGGGAACCCCGGTCTTTGATGCACACCTCATCGACGTCGGGAGGGGATTTGAGGCGCGGGATAACGCCAACCTCCAGGAGAACGCCGAGACGTCGCACAAGAAGAAGGCCGACAAGATCAGCAAGGAGCAGTATCTCCTGCAGCTCCCTCCCGACCTCGCGGACCACCACCTCCGCGGCGATCTCCACATCCACGACCTGGAATACTTCGGGACGAGGCCGTTCTGCATCGACGGGAGCACGGCCATACC
>JAAZIF010000354.1 GCA_012510335.1 Methanomicrobiales archaeon
GCCGGCGTCGACCGCTACGACCTCTCAAGGCTCCAGGAGATCTCAGGGCTGGTCGCCCGTCTCTCGGGGGTCTACCCTGATCAGGTCAGGCCCATCGTCGGCGAGAATGCCTTTGCCCACGAGAGCGGTATCCACATCGCCGCCATCCTTGAGGATCCGCTTACCTACGAGTACATCCCCCCTGAGCTGGTGGGCGGCGAGCGGCGGTTCGTCCTCGGGAAGCATACCGGGAGGAGGGCGCTCGAACATATCGCAAATGCCTATGGATTCGATCTCTCCGATGACCAGGCGCGGTGGGTGCTCGGGCAGATCAAACAGAGGAGCGAAGGAAAATGCAGCGTCACCAGAGAGGTGCTCTGCGAGTTCCTCAGGCATGCAAAGGCGGGGATCCCCCAGTGAGCACACTATCCGAGCGGATCCTCGGCGCGCCGGCGGGCACGTATGTTGACAGGGAGGTCGACCTCGCCTTCGCCCACGACGGGACCGGCGTCCTCGCCAGAGAAGCGCTCCGCGATATGGGGGTTGAGAACCTCCCCCACCCCGAGCGCCTACGTCTCATATTCGACCACATAATCCCGGCGAACACCGGGATGACGGCGGCGCTCCAGACCGAACTCCGCGGGTATGCCCGATCATCCGGTATCGCGCTCACGGATGCCGGCGGTGGGATATGTCACCAGGTGATGAGCGAAGGCCCCGTACGGCCCGGCATGGTCGTCGTCGGCGCGGACTCTCATTCATGCACCCTCGGCGCCTTCGGCGCGTTTGCCACCGGGGTCGGGGCGACCGATATGGCCGCGATCTGGGCGTCGGGGGCGACCTGGTTCCGCGTCCCGGAGACGATCGCCGTCCGGCTCAGGGGTGATCTCGCGGGTGCCGCCGAACCAAAAGACATTGCCCTCACATACGTCTCGAAGCTCGGGATGGAGGGCGCGACCTACCGGGCGCTGGAGTTTGTGGGCGACGGCGCGGCGGGGATCTCCATGGACGGGCGGTTGACACTCTGTAACATGGCCGTCGAGACAGGGGCAAAGACAGGCATGTTCTATGCCGATGCAGCCACCGTAGGCTACCTCGCGGAGCACGGGGCCTCCGTATCACCCTGGATCCCGGAGGACTGCCGCTACGAGCGCGAGGTCGATATCGATCTCTCCGGTATCGTGCCCCTCGTCGCAGTCCCGCACCGTGTGGACACCATCCGGGAGGTGGAGGCGGTCGCGGGAACGCAGATCGACCAGGTCTTTGTCGGGACATGCACAAACGGCCGCTACGAAGACCTCGCCCGGTTTGCAGAGATCGTCCGGGGGAAGAAGGTGGCGGTCCGCACCCTCGTGATCCCCGCCTCACGGGCGGTGCTTGCCCGGGCTATCGCAACCGGCGTCCTCGCCGAGATCGTGGATGCAGGATGCATGGTGGCGCCGCCCGGGTGTGGGCCATGCCTCGGGGCGCATATGGGGGTGCTCGGGGAAGGTGAGGTCTGCCTCTCCACCGCCAACCGGAACTTCAAGAACCGGATGGGCGTGGGCGGCGAGATCTACCTCTCTTCGGCCGCCACCGCCGCAGCGAGCGCGCTCGCCGGCGAGATCGCTGTCCCGGAGGTGGCCTGATGCAGGGAGAAGGACCGGCGATCTGCCTCGGGAGCGACATCGATACCGACCAGATCATAGCGGGGCGCTACCTCCGGACGAAGGACCGATCGGTCTGGGCCGCGCACCTCCTCGAAGACCTGGATCCGACGATCGTCGGGCGCGCCCGTGGCGCGGTCATAGTCGCCGGGAGGAACATGGGGTGCGGGTCGTCCCGGGAGCAGGCGGTCGTCGCCCTACGGGAGGCCGGGGTGGTCGGGGTCGTCGCCCCGTCATTCGCCCGGATATTCTTCCGTAACGCCATAAACGTCGGTCTGCCGGTGATCGAAGCTCCCGTCTCATCCTGCACAGACGGCGCCCGCGTCGTGTTCGACCTCGATGCGGGGTGGGTGAAGGTGGACGGCGAGCGCTACCCGGCCCGCCCGCTCTCGGCGAAGATGGTCGCCATACTACGCGCCGGCGGGCTGGTCCCCTACTGGAGGTCGCGCCTATGATATTTCCCCCTCACTGCAAGTTCGTCGGGATGGTGACCGGGGCCCCGTGCGGGGGGGACCGGGTCTATTTCCTCTCGCGCTACCTGATCCGGGAGACCGGCGACGGGCCCGAGGTGCTTGAGGTAGAGAGCGATCCAGGAGGCACCGGGCTGATGCGCCGCGTGATCTCGACCCGGGTGCTTGCCACAGCTGATGAGGTCTATCGCCACCCGCACGCGGTGAACGTCCACGACCGAACGGTCATGCTTGAGGCGGCGCTAAAGTCCGGGCACCGCTGCACCATATTCTCGGGCCACGGCGGTCAGGCCACGTTTGTCCTCGATCCGGATCCTTTAGCGTTCCTCCACATCCACGTCTACGATATCATCCCGCCCCACCCTCACCTCTCA
>JAAZIF010000355.1 GCA_012510335.1 Methanomicrobiales archaeon
ATGGAGCGGTATTCTTTAAGCGCGATGTATGCCGCTTTCCGGGACCGCTTTGTCCGCTTGTTCTCAAGTTCACCGATGACCCCCCGGTGGTCGGGGGCGCATGTCATCATCTCCTCGATCTTCTTTGCTGAATATTTGCGGTTGATGGCATACGCTATCTCGTCCCTCACGGTATCGACGAGCAGGTAGGATGTGTGATTGATCTCCGGGCTGTTCGTCACAAAGCGGTGGTAGAAGAGGTTTGTATCGAGACCGAAGAATACCGTCTTCTTCAACTGTTCATAGGAGGTGAGCATATCATAGAAGGCAACCCTATTTGTATAACCGGCGATGCCGCTTGAGAGCATGCATTCCTGGAAGTCGGAGTATGAGGGGAGCTCGCCGGCGATCGACTCATATCCCGAGAGCCAGTCAAGGAAGGTCTCCCTGGAGGCAGGGAGTTCGAGCCTGAAGCCCGTCTCCTCGGGGCGGGCGGCCAGGAGATCTCCATCGTAGAGTGGATACGATATACGGATATCACCGAGGCTGTTAAGAAGGATCTGCAGCTCATCCTCTCTTATTATGAGATCGCTCATGCCATAATCTCCTCCACGAGATCCCGGAGATCCTGGATCTGGTGCGGGATCATCATATACGGCTTCGCGACGTCGTCGAGGCTCTGCATGGCGAGGTAGTAGATATGCCGGATGCGGATCTCCGCAAGTGAGATCGCGATGAGCGCTCCTGCGACCGTGACCTTCCTGCCCGATGTGATATCGATCGCAACATCGAACCCCTTATCGATAAGGTCTTCTGCAAGCGACCTGATCACCCCCCCGCCCCTCACAAAGTCTGCCTCGGGCAGAACCTCGATCCTGATCGTGGGGGCGAGCCCATACCCCTCAGAGACTATCAGGATCGCGCTGACCGCGGTTGATGCGCCCTCTGCGTAGGGCTCCTCGGTGACGATAATGACCCGTTCGGGGCGCAGCCCCTTCTCACGCAGTGCCGCATGATAAGCGTTGACCAGCGCCCATGTTGAGCGTCCAAGAAGTGTTATGCAGGCATCACCAGGCATGGGTATCACTGGCTCTAATCACTGTTCAAGACTCATCCTGCTGCCATATAGGCTTTATTGGGCCCCTGATCCCGGGATCGGAGACTGAAACAGGCGTTTTAAGCTGCGTAATCTTATTTTCCCGGCTTCTTTGCCAGGCATTTACCTTCTCTGGAGGTTGCATCCGGCATATTGCAGGGTTATGACAGTATTTCACCTCCAGGGTTCTAAGAATAAGCCTTTAGCGTAGAAGAAACTGGAAAAGCTCACGAAATATTTGGTAAATATTTTATGAGGGTCTCCCCCATAGTGGTATAGGAGAGCGCGGAAATTTACCCCGGAGAGATACGAGTGATGGAGACCAGAAACGTGAAGTTGCGGACGCCGGCTGATACCTGGGGGCTGGTGGATCCGGAGCGCCAGAGGAAAGCGCGCCAGGATGCTATCGATGATGGGGATTTAATCGAGATCACCCGGATGGGAAGGGACGCAGGGATCATATATCCCCTTGCGGTATCGGCACGGGCAGCGCAGAGCATGGTGCCGTTCCAGAACATGCCGCAGGAAAACGTTACCGAGAACTTATGGGACACCCTTCATGCGTTCAAGGATAAAGCCAGCACAACGACCGCTGAAGAGTTTGAGTTCCAGGCAAGCCTCTACCAGAACGGCCTTGTTCCCACCATAACCTTCAAGGCCACGGTATCCCCGGGGGACGACGGCGAACCGGTCATCACGATCATGATGCCGGACGAGGACTGGGAGACGATCGGGTGTGGCCACCCCAGCAGATGCGACACGATGCTCACCGTCGATGAGGTGGCTTTGGCACTGAACTTCACCCCCGGTCGGATCCGGGAGTTCATCAGGGAGGAGAGGATCCCGGCGGTCAAGTGCGGGGGCTCCTGGCGGATCCGGAGCTCGGAGCTTGAGAGGATCATGAACGAAGGCTTCTAGCGGGTTATTTCATCCCATTTTACAGGATATCAACCGTCTCTATCCGGTTCCCATCCCCGGCCAGATTCTTCGTCGGCATTCTTCCATGTAGCAGACCGTGGCTATTATCGCCCCGGGGAAGGGGGCAGCAGTCACGATATCCACATAAGAGCGCGACCGGGTAAGGCGAGCCTGGACACCCATTCCCCTGTATCCCCTCCCCACAGGTGGGTACCCGGTGGCCCCCGCACCGCCCCTGGCCAGGCCGACATCCCGCCGGTCATTGCGGTGGCATCGCCGCCACCTGGTTTTGCTCTTCCGGCAAGTCCCCGGCCATAAGATCCCGCGGCTCCCCGCTCAGCCTGAACTCAGGCTCAAACGAGCCGATCAGGTCGAGGTAATGCTCGATTGTGCGGGTGATGAGAAAATGCTCACGAACCGTCTCGTGGGCCGCGCGCCCGAGCCTCTGTCCGAGGTCAGGGTCGCGGAGGATCTGGACGATCCTCTCCGCTGCCTCATCGACAGAGGAGACCAGAAACCCATTCACGCCGTCCTGGATCTGGTAGCGGATACCGCCGACGTTCCCGCCGATCACCGCCGCCCCTTTCCACATCGCCTCCGAGACGGTCAGGCCAAACCCCTCACGGATAGATTTCTGAAGCACGACCGCTGCCCGCCGCTGTAGCGCGTTCACCAGCGCTCCATCCTGGACGCTGAGGATAATGACGCGCTCACCACGGTGGGAGAGGAGCGAACGGTAGACCTCGGCACCCTCCGGATCATCGGTCGCCACGTTCCCGACGAGAACCAGGGTACATTCCTCCTTCTTCCTCGCCAGTTCAAACGCCCGGAGAACCCCCTCGGGATCCTTCCAGCGATCGAACCGGGAGATCTGCACGATCAGGGGGAGGTCGGTCGGGATGTCATAGTGAGCGAGGCGCTCATCGACAGCGCTCTCTGAGAGTTCCTGGTTCACGATGGAGAAGGGGTCGATGGCAGGCAGGAAGATAACCTGCGGTGTCGCGAGATCCTGGCGGTACTCCTTGCAGGAGAGGATGACGGCATCGTACTGCTCGATGAACGGGGCAAGGTAGTTCCAGGCCTCTGCATTCGGTGTAGAGAGATCGATATGACAGCGCCATACCCAGGGGCACTTCTTCCGGTAATGGGTGATCAAGGGGAGCGGTTGCGGGTCATGGACGAAGATCACATCGTGGTCGAGGTGATTCCTGATAGCGTTCTCGTGGACAACCCTCTCATAGATCACCTTCTTCCTGCGGGTCAGGTTGATCTCTGCCCCCTGAAGGGCGTTATGGAACTTCTTTGTCACGCTGAAGAAGTCAGGCGGGCCATGCACGACACGCCATCCCGTCTGTATACCGAGATTGTTCATCAGGAGTGTCATGGATGCGAGGATCTGGGAGACACCCCCGCCGTAGTAGGTGGAGTTCACATGAAGTATATGCATATCCTGGAGCGGTCGTGCCTTTGCCTCGATGCGGCGCATCGTCTCTTTCCCTGCATACCGTTCATATGCTCTGATACCGTAAATTGCGTCCATTCTTATCACCATCCCATGACAACCATCGGGTCAGGGTTGTCCGGGATGATCCTCGCGATCCTGCACAACCTATATAAGGATCCCTGGCATCCATCTCCAGGGATGAACCCGGCGTTCCGGTGATCTCGGGGACTCCGGGGCTGGATCCCGCATGGGGGAAGAAGAATTATGGGAGAGGTTGGGCATAACGATAGCCTGCCTGGAATAGCGGAGTCATACTGGATAGCTACATCACCGGAGACCGGGTTTCCGCGCCTCAATGAGGACGGGCGGGTGGATGTGACGGTGATCGGCGGCGGGATCGCAGGGATCACCACAGCCTTTCTGCTGAAGCGGGCGGGAATGACCGTCACCCTCCTTGAAGCTGATCGGATCGTCAAAGGTGCGACCGGCTACACGACAGCAAAGATCACCTCACTCCACCGGCTCATCTACCGGGATCTCATCGACAGGTTCGGGAGTGCAAAAGCGCAGCAGTATGCGGATGCAAATCAGGCAGGGATCGATATGATCGCATCCCTCGCCCGGGAATACAACATCCCGTGCAGCTTCGAGCGAAAACCCGCATACACCTACGCGGAGTCTGAGGAGGCGCGCGACCTTGTTGCGGCAGAGGCGGACGCTGCAAGGAGCCTCGGACTCCCGGCGGCGTTCACCGAGAGGGTTGAACTCCCGGTGGAGACTCATGGAGCAGTAGTCCTTGAGAACCAGGCGCAGTTCCATCCGCGAAACTACCTCCTCCTGCTTGCAGGGCACCTTCCCGGGGATGGGAGTTATATCTTTGAGATGACCCGCGCCCTGGGTATCGAGGAGCAGGGCGGCGAGGTGCAGGTCAGGACCGACCGGGGAACACTCATCTCTGAATACGCCGTTCTTACCACCCACTACCCGATCTACAATCGCCCAGGCTCTTACTTCGCGCGGATGCGCGCCTCACGCTCCTACGCCCTCGCCCTCCGGATAAATGAGCCCTTTCCGGATGGGATCTTCATCAACGCAGACGGCCCGGTCCATTCCTGGCGATCGCAGCCCGCCGTAAGCGATGGCGAACTGGTCATCGTCACCGGCGAGGAGCACGAAACAGGGAAGGTGACCGATACGCGGGCACACTATCAGAGACTCGATGAGTATGCGCGCTCGGTCTACCCGGAGAGAACCGTCGCCTATCACTGGTCCGCACAGGATTATATCACGGCCGACCGCGTCCCTTACATCGGTCCACTCGCAGAAGGGCACGATCACATATTTGTCGCGACAGGCTTTGGAAAGTGGGGGATGGCGGCCGGCACGGTGGCGGGGATGATCCTCGCAGACCAGATCCGCGGCCGCGCGAACCCCTGGGCTGAGGTCTTTGACCCGGCGCGGTTCAGGTATAAGCCTGATTACCCGGTCTGGGTGCAGAAGAGTCTCCAGTCGGCCGGGGGAACGATCGAGGTCGACGGCGCCTGGTTTGATATGGAGACCGCGACGATACCGCCAGGGGAAGGGAGGGTCATCGAGGCCGATGGGCAGAAGGTAGCGGTCTACCGTGATGGACCGGGCGCCCTCCATGTGCTGGACCCGACCTGCATGCACATGGCCTGCACCGTTACCTGGAACAACGCGGAAAAGTCCTGGGACTGTCCCTGCCACGGTTCCCGCTACGATGCTTACGGGCGGGTGATCGAGAGCCCGTCGGTGAGAGATCTTATGAGAAAAGAGATCGTGCGGAGGGGGTAGGGGCGGCACCTTCAAGAAGCGCGCGAGGATCGAAGGAGAGGGCTGAGCCCTGGATCCTCCGGAGCACCGCAGTCGGCGGGATACAGGAAGGGTAATTATATATCCCGCCGGCCGCACACTTCCATGAATGTATCTTGTCATCCGCTGCCCGGGCTGCAAAACCTTCACCTACGTGGATCGCTACCAGCGCTGGAGGCTCTGCCCGACCTGCGGTGAGGTGATCAACACAGGGAATGCGCCCGTCTACCTGGATGCCGATGACTTTCTGGATGCAGAATGTGTGGTGGAGCAGCTTGAATCGTATCTCCATCGA
>JAAZIF010000078.1 GCA_012510335.1 Methanomicrobiales archaeon
CGGGCCACTGTTTTCCAGCCCTCTTTTCGTATGACCGGGCCATCGCGGAGTTTTATATGCGATATCCTGATCCGCCGCCCGCCGAAGGTGTATGTCTCACCGACGACGAACTCATCCTCCCCCTCCGCTGTCTGGTAGAGCGGTATGGTCGTGCGCCCGGAGTGTATGGATGCCCTCACCACGACCTGCTCGATCCCCCGTGTCCATAGGGCCGTCACCTCCGCGGCCGCGGCCCGGCGGACCCTCTTCGCCCCGGCCTCGATGCCGGTGACCTCGACACCGACCGCCTCGTCCCCGCACTCCGCGACGATATGGTCCCCGATGGCCACGGCTTCGCCCTCGAAGATCTCGACGTAGCAGACCTCGGACTCCATCTCCCGGCTCACGATCGTCCTGATGGTGAGGATCCGGGGCTCGGGGGGCTTTGGCACCCGGTGGACCCGGCCGCACTCGCAGCACCGGACAACCAGTTCGGCGGCCTCCCTGAGAACCTCGTGTTCGCACTCCTCCCTGCACGCGGGGCAGACGATAGTAATCATTCAATAGCAATGGAATCCCTCTCCTAATTAAGCATGAAGGCGATGGATACCGTCCGGGCGCGGGGACACCCGCTGGTCAGGGCCTCCCACCCGACGACGTTTGAGGTGACAAGAGACGAGACACTGACGCTCGCTGGCGATTGCATAATCGGCGTAGCCGCCGACAAGGGTGCGGCAGACCTCGCCCCCGGCCTGAAGGCGATGCTCTCCGACGACCGGGCGGTGCTCACGACCCGGCTTACTGCCGGCGGAGAGACCGTTCTGGTCAGGTCGCGGGGATCCGCGGGCCTCACCCTGGATCACCCCCGAGATCTTGTCTGGCGGCGGAGCAGCTTCGTCTCCGACCGGACCGTCGCCGTCCACTCCGACCATACCGCGGCCGCGCTCCCCCGGGAGTTCGTCGAGGCGCTCCGGCGCGGTGCGGAACTGTTGATCGAACTCGAGGCCGGTATACCCGAGGAGGACTGAGTCAGCCTTCAGCGGTCGCGGCCGAGTTCCGTGACCCTTATCTCGGCCTCGGTGAGGAGGTCTTCGCACTGCTTCACGAGGAGCGCGCCGCGCTCATACATGGCGATGCTCTCCTCAAGGCTCCCATCCCCGTCCTCGAGCTTCCGGACAATTTTCCGCAGTTCTTCAAGCATCTCTTCAAACGTCTCTGCCATAATCTACCTCCTCCACGGCGGCCCTGCACCGGCCGTCCTTCATTCGTAGCACCACTCGCTCCCCCGGCCTGAGGTCGCCGGCACTCCTCACTATACCCCCCTCCGACTCAACAATACAGTAGCCCCGCTCAAGGATCGCGAGCGGATCCTTCCCCTCGAGGCGCGCCCTGGCCTCGGCGAGGGCGGACCGCTCCCGTTGCACCCGGGAGAGCGCCGCCCGCCTGAGGAGATCCTCGTGCTCTGCGAGGCGCTGCATCCGGTCGTGGATCCGGCGTTCAAGCCGCCGTGGATGCATTCGCGCCCGGAGATCATCAACCTCACGCCCGGCGGCATCGAGGCGGTGGAGGAGGAGCGCGACCATCCGATCTTTATGCCCGGCGAGGTCACGGAGCACCTCCCCGCGGTCGGGCACGGCCCGTTCCGCGGCCGCCGAGGGTGTCGGCGCCCGGAGATCAGCGGCATAGTCGCAGAGCGCGGTATCCACCTCGTGCCCGACGGCGCTGATCACCGGAGTCCTGCAGGCGGCGACGGCCCGTACGACATCCGGGTGGTTGAAGGAGAAGAGATCCTCAAAGCTCCCGCCGCCGCGGCCGACGATGATCACATCCACTATCCCGTCGACCCGCCGGATCGCCCCTGCAATCTCGACATGCGCTCCTTCGCCCTGGACGGCGGTCGGGGAGAGGATCACCTCCGCGGCCGGATACCTCCGGGAGATGACCGAGAGGATATCCTCAATCGCCGCACCGGTCGGGGAGGTGACCACACCGACCCGGCGCGGGAAGGCTGGCAGGGGCCGCCTCCGTCCGGGATCAAAAAGCCCCTCGGCCTCAAGCTCCCGCTTCCAGCGTTCGACCATCAGGTGACGCTCGCCGGGGCTATCCTCCTGGCTCATCTCCCTGACGATCAGCTGGTACCTGCCCTGGGGCTCATAGACCTCGACCGAGCCACAGGCGAGGACACCCATACCGTCCTTCGGCGTAAACCTGAGGTTTGCCGCATAGGTGCGCCACATAACACAGTTGATCAGTGCTGAGTTTCTCCCGCCCTGCTCCGATAGCGAGAAGTAACGGTGGCCGGAGGCATGGTTCTTGTAGTTGGTCACCTCCCCCCGCACACAGATCCCGTGCAGGCGCCCGTCATCGAGGAGGTCGCAGATGAGACCGGAGACCTCCGAAACCCCATAAATCCGGGTTCCAAACGGAACCGGGCTGCCGAGAGATCCACGCATAACAACCACAATTTATCAGGCCGCCGATATATCAATATATCATGAGCCGAATCGCCATCTCGACGATGTTCTTCCACGAGTACCCCTGTGACCAGATCTTTGACTACGTCGCTGAATCAGGGCTCGAGGGCCTTGAATTCTGGGTCGAGACACCGGACTTCTGGCTTCGCGGCCTTCCCGAAGACGACCTGGTGCAGTGCATCGCCGAACACCCGGAACTCTCGCCTATCACCATCCACGCACCCTCGCTTGACCTGAACCCCTGCTCCATCAACCCGAGGATCGCTACGATATCTGTCGACTACACGGTCGAGGCAATCCAGATGGCCGACCGGATCGGTGCTGACGTGGTGACCGTCCACCCCGGGCGGCGGACGGCAAAGCGCTACCCGAGCGCCTATGACTACCGGCGGTTCGAAGACTACATCGATCGGCTCAGGGAGGCCGCAGAACAGACGCGGGTAAGGGTGGCGATCGAGAACCTGGAGCCCCGGGTCAACACCCTCCTCTACACAGCGGATGACGCTGTCGAGGTGCTCGAACGGGAGCCCTGGCTCTGGTTCACGCTGGATATGGGGCACGCCATGATGATATCCATTGATGAAGTCTTCCGGTTCATCGACCTCTGCATCGACCGTACGGCAAACGTCCATGTAAGCACACTCGGCGAGAACGGGCGGCCCCACCACCCCATCCACGGTGACCCCGCCGCCACCCGGGTACTTGCGGAACTTGCTGACCGGGGCTACGACGGATATCTCACCCTGGAACTCGAGGATATGGTCTTTCCAGCGCCCCTCTCCTCGGAAGAGAAGATTGTGCTCCTGATGAGGGAATTAGAAGCGCTGGATGCGGTGTTCTCGTGAAGCGCTGGCTTTATAACCTCTGCCGGCAACATAATCCATATACCGGCAATAATTGACCGAACATCAAACGCAGCCGTTCAGCGCGGCGTGGAGTAAATGGTAGTCGTAGACCTTTTAACCATAGAGATCATATTATTTTTAATCTGTTTGCTCCTATCGGGCTTCTTCTCAAGTTCGGAAGTAGCCCTCATATCGATAAACCGGGCAAAAGTCCACGCGTTCCTCAACCAGGGCCGGAAGGGAGCAGAAGCGCTTGATACCCTGAAGCGCTCGGCCGATACGGTCCTGATCACCATCCTCGTAGGGAACAACATAGCCAATATAGCCGCAGCGTCGCTCGCGACTGCTATCGCCATCGGAGCATACGGAGACGTAGGTATAGGGATAGCGACCGGCGTCACGGTCATCCTGATGCTGATCTTCGGAGAGATCGGGCCGAAGATGTATGCCTCCCGGCACACCGAGGAACTGGCGCTCACCGTCGCGAGGCCCATCCTATATCTCTCAAAGATCCTCTACCCTGTGCTCTGGATCCTGGACCACATCAGGCAGCAGTTCGCCTTCAGGCCCGGTGTGACTGAACCGATCGTCACCGAAGAGGAGATCAAGGAGTGGATCGACGTCGGCGAAGAGGAGGGGACCATCGAGGAGGAGGAGCGGGATATGCTCTACTCGGTGCTGCGCTTCGGTGACACAACGGTCCGCGAGGTTATGACACCACGCGTTGACGTCGTTATGCTTGAGGATACGAGCACCTTTGAGGGCGCCCTCTCCATCTTCAACGAGACAGGTCTCTCCCGGATCCCGGTCTACCATGAGCAGATTGATAACATCGTCGGGCTCCTGAACGTCAAGGATATCTTCTCGGCGATATATCGCCAGCAGACGAACTTGACCATCAAGAGCCTGATGTATGAACCCTGCTTCGTCCCGGAGAGCAAGAAGATCGACGAACTCCTGAAAGAACTCCAGGTGAGAAAACAGCATATGGCGATCGTCCTCGACGAGTACGGTTCGTTTGCCGGCATCGTGACGGTCGAAGATATGCTCGAGGAGCTGGTGGGCGAGATACTGGACGAATTCGATGAGGAGGAGGAGCCCGAGGTGCAGAAGATAGGGGAGGGCGTCTACCTGGTCGATGCACGGGCGTGGGTGGAACACCTCAACGAAGACCTGAACCTCGACCTCCCCCTGACAGACACTTACGAGACCATCGGCGGCCTCGTTATCGACCGCCTGGGACACATACCGCGCCGTGGCGAGGTGGCCAACATCGAGGAGAGCAACATAAGGCTCGTTGTTATGCAGATGCAGGGTCGGCGGATCGTCAAGGTGAAGGTGATTATCACCCCCCCGGCCGTGCCGGAGAGATCCGGATAAGGAAGATACCCATGGAACCAGAACTACCGAGAAAAAGAATTGCGGTGCTCGCCTCGGGGAGAGGATCGAACTTTCAGGCAGTGATCGACGCCATAACCGCCGGGGATATCCCGGCGATCTGTGTCAGACTCGTCACGGACAACCCCGGGGCATACGCAATAGAGAGAGCCGAAAGTGCCGGAATCCCGGTGACAACCGTCGATTTTGCGAAATTCCCTTCAAAGACCGCCTATGAAGAGGCGCTGCTTGCCGCGATGCAGGACTGCCGTGCCGACCTCTTCGTCCTCGCCGGCTACATGCGGATCCTCGGACCGGAGATCGTGCATGAGTTCTCGGGCCGGATGATAAACATCCACCCAGCCCTGCTCCCGGCATTCGCCGGACTGCACGCGCAGTGGCAGGCGCTCGAGTACGGGGTGAAGGTCGCAGGCTGCACCGTCCACATCGTGGACGAGGGGGTGGACACCGGCCCCATCGTTATCCAGCGATGCGTGCCGGTCCTACCGGACGATGACGAGGCGATGCTCGCTGATAGGATCCTCGCCGAGGAGCACAAAGCCCTCCCACTTGCCGTGAAACTCTTCTGCGAAGACCGTCTTGAAGTCACCGACCGTCGGGTGCGGATCCGCTGACACCTGACAATCAAGCTCATATACTTCCCCATCCCCAACCTCAAAATCCATCATCTGGTGGAACAGATCGCATCATGGCGGATAATATGACACGAAAATCTGGCTCCCGGAGGCTTGCGCGGGAGAGGATCGAGATCCTCTTTGTGCGGGCCGCAGAGTTCTACCCTGAAAACCCCGCATGGAGCAACCGCTGTGTGGAACTGGCGCGAAAGATCGGCATGCGTCACCGGATACGGATAGACCGGCACCTGAAACGTCAATTCTGCCGCCGGTGCAACACCTACCTGGTTCCGGGATCAAACGCGCGGATCAGGATCCACCGGGGCTACGTGATCATCACCTGCCTTGCCTGCGGGAACCGGTCGAGGTATCCGGTCGGGAGGCCCCGGATGTGAGGAGGGAGTCGTTCCAGGATCTCAAGCCCACGGTCTGGATTGGAAAGAAGGGCGCTACAAGCGTCATGATCGAGGAGATCCGGCAGCAGCTCAGGAGCCGCAAGGTTATCAAGGTCAGGTGGCTCAGGAACACGGAGGTCGATCCCGGGAGTATAGCGGCATCGGCCGGTGCGGATCTACTGGAGGTCAGGGGGCGGACACTCGTCCTCGCGGAGCGGCGGAACCGATCGGCCGGCCGGGATTCTCGAAATATATAAAACATCACTGGACGAATATGTAAAGACTGTTAGCGATAGTGAGGTTCATCTATGACAACTGTATACGACATACCTGCCGATATGCTTATCCGGCAGGTGGCAGAGGAACTCAAGAAAAACCCGCAGATTCAGCCGCCAGACTGGGCCACATTTGCGAAGACGGGGGTACATACGGAGATGCCCCCCGAGAATGATGACTGGTGGTATGTGCGTGCGGCATCGATCTTCCGGCGCGTCTATATGGACGGGCCGGTCGGAACCCAGAGAATGCGCACGATCTACGGCGGTAAACGTAACCGGGGCTCAGCTCCCGGTCAGTTCCGGCGGGGAAGCGGCTCGATCGTCAGAAAGGTTCTTCAACAGCTCGAAGCGGCCGGATACGTCTCCCATACCAGCAAGGGGCGCACGGTCACTGCAGCCGGCAGGTCGTTCCTCGACAATGTAGCACACGGCCTGAAGGCCGAAGCCTCCGGGACTGCACCGGGACTTATGAAATATTGATCCAATGGAGGTATAACTGATGGTAGAAGACGAACTCGCGGAGATCCGCCGACGGAGGATGGAACAGATGCAGCGGCAGGCAATAGACCAGCAGGCTATGGAAGAAGAGGCCTTGCGCCAGCAGCAGATCGAGTCGCAGATTCGCATCGTGCTCATGGAGATCCTCGAGCCAGAAGCGAGGGAGAGACTCAATACCATCAAGTTGACCCGGCCTGAGTTTGCAAAAGCGGTCGAACAGCAACTGGTTATGCTGGCTCAGGGCGGGAGGATCCGGGGACGGATCACCGATGATCAGCTAAAGAGCCTGCTTGAACAGCTGACTCCGGCAAAGAAAGAGTTCAGGATTACGCGAAGGTAATGGAAGCAGGTCTGCTCTTCTCGGGAGGGAAAGACAGCGCGCTGGCGGCGATCCTGCTTGCGCGCGATTATGGCGTGGAGTTGAATACCTGTGTATTCGACCCCGACCGCAAGATCCTGGCGGTAGAGGCCGCAGCCGCCGTCCTGGATCTACCCTTCCGCATGCGGGTGCTCGGGATAGACCTCCTAGAAGAGGCTGTCGACCTGCTTCTATCACGCGGGTATCCCAATGATGCGATCAGCATGGTTCACCGGGCGGCAGTCGAGACCCTCGCAGGCGAATACACGGTTGTCGGTGACGGCACTCGCCGGGATGACCGGGTTCCCCGGATCGATCGATCCGATGTGCAGCGCCTCGAAACAACCACCGGATGCTCCTATATCAGGCCGCTGCTTGGCTACGGGAGGTCTGAGGTGGAACGCCTCGCCGGGAGGCTGCTCCTGGTTCAGTACGGGGAGGCGGAGAGTGTCGGGAGCGGTGACTACGAGCAGGAGATCCGCCGCGCGATCCGTGCCCGCGGCATCGATCCGGCGCTGTACTTCCCTCCCCGCCACCAGCAGTCGCTGGTTGTCGGCAGGAAGGATACCCAGATGTTTGGGGAGTAAGTTATGAGCAAATTGATGAAAGGCCGGAAGATCCGGCTGGCAAAGGCATGCGAGCAGAACCGCCGCGTGCCGGCATGGGTGATGATCAGGACAAAACGTGCGGTTGCGTCGCATCCAAAGAGGCGCAACTGGAGACGGAGTACCCTGAAGGTGTAGGGTTATGGCAGAGGCATTGAAGGAGCATATCTATATCATACCCCTCCGCGATGTGAAGCGTGCGCCCCGGCGGAGGAGGGGCAACACCGCCATCAAGGATATCCGGGAATTCCTCGAGCGGCATATGAAGAGCAAGGACGTCAAACTTGACCAGAGTATCAACGAGAAGGTCTGGGAGAACGGCAGCGAGAAGCCCCCGCGAAAGATTCGCGTCCGCGCGATGAAGTTCGAGGACGGGCAGGTTCAGGCTGAGCTCGCCGAGGAGTGAGATGACAGGGACGATCGATCTCTCCGGCGATCCGAACATAGGCGTTTACACCCGCGTATTTGAGGACGTGGCAATCGTGTACCCCGGGGCGCCCGGGGGGTTCACCGATGCTCTCACAAAAGAGCTTGACGTCGATATCGTGGCCACCTCCATCCAGGGAAGCGCCATCATCGGTTCGCTTGTTGCGGGAAACAGCCAGGGACTGGTCATCAGCGCTCTTGCCTCGGATGATGAGGTGGCGATCCTCAAGGATTACCGGGACGTCCTCCTGCTCGAGGGATCCATGAACGCGGCCGGCAACGTCATACTGGCAAACGACCATGTCGCCGCCGTCCATCCCGACATGGAGATCGACGTCGCTGAAGAGATCGGGTCGTTCCTCTCCGTGCCGGTGGTCAGGCTCTCGCTTGGAGGCATAAAGACCGTCGGTATGGCCGGGTATGCAACGAACAGGGGGATCCTGGTCCACCCGAGAACCAGCGAGGCGGAGATCGCCGCCCTTGAACGGGCCATTGACCTCCCTATCGGCCTCGGTTCGGTCAACATGGGTGGCGGCCTCGTCGGCACCGGGCTCCTTGCGAACAGCAGGGGATATATTGCGGGATCCTTCACGAGCGGGTATGAGCTCGGGAGGATAGAGGAAGTCTTTGGATTTTTGGAGTGAATGAGTCATGGAGAACCAGATGTTTGAAGTTGTAGGCGCGTGCAGGATCAAGAACGAGTGGAAACCCTACCGGAAGGTTATTGCGGCTCCGAACGAGAATCAGGCAAGAGAGAGGGCTTTCGCGGATATCGGAAGCAAACACCGTCTGAAGAGAAATTATATCACCATCGAGGCGGTTAACGTAGTAGCTGGTGAGTAACGTGGAGCAGGCAGATCCTCGCGAGATACAGACCCTCCAGATGTACCTGAACGAGTACGGGCAGCAGATAGAGATCCTGACGCAGCAGCTCGGGATGATCGAGCAGCAGCGCCTCGAATCCACCGCTGCAATCGAGTCCATCAAGACCCTTCAGGAGGATGAGGAGGGTATCGTCCTTCTCCCCATCGGGGGCGGCGCTCTCCTCCGGGTGAAGATTCTCGATCGTGAGCATATCATCGTGAACATCGGGGCTGATGTCTCTGTCGAACGGACCTGCGCCGACGCGATGGAGTATCTCGAGGATCGGATGACAGAACTTGATGCACTGGGAAAGAAGGTTGCAGGCTCCATCGAGCAGCTGCAGGGGCAGGCAACGCAGATATCGCGGCGCCTCGAGGCTGCCTACCAGGGGGTCAGGCAGTCCCGTGCAGATCAGAGCGGATCCTGATGTTTGATTCCTTAAAGAAAAAACTCAAGAATATACGGACTAAATTTACCTCGAATATCGAGGAGGCCGCCGGTGCTGAGATAGCTCCCCCGGCGGCGCCGGAACCCGTCCCGGAACCCGTGAAAGAGGAGGAGCCCATGAAAGGGCGGGAAGAGCCCACGTTCTTCAACAGGATGAAGGTTCTCGTCCGGGACCGGGAGATCCTCCTCCAGGAAAAAGATATCGAGGAGCCCCTATTCGAACTTGAGATGATCCTCCTTGAGAGCGACGTCGCACTCCCGGTCACCGACGAGATCATCGCCAGAATGCGCGGGGATCTTGTTGGCCGGCACAGGAAGATCGGTTCGTCGGTCGACGATCTGGTCGCCTCCACCCTGCGGTCGGCGCTCTGCGGGGTGCTCGGCGACGGCCTCGACCTCCTCGACTACATCCGGGAGAGCGAGCGCCCTGTGAAGATCCTCTTCACCGGCGTGAACGGGACCGGAAAGACGACGACCGTGGCGAAGGTCGGTCATTACCTCCAGAAGAATGGGTTTACGGTCGTGATCGGCGCAGGCGACACCTTCCGTGCAGGGGCGATCGAGCAGATCAGAACCCATGCCAACCGGCTCGGGATCAAGGTGATCCAGCACCAGGCGGGCGCTGACCCCTCCGCCGTCCTCTTTGATGCGGTCCAGTACGCGAGAGCACACAACATCGATGTCGTCCTGGCCGATACCGCCGGCCGGTTCCATAACCGGGCAAACCTCATGAACCAGCTCGAGAAGATCCGGCGGGTCATGAAACCCGACCTCGTCGTCTACGTCGATGAGGCGGTGGCGGGGAACGATGCGGTCATCAGGGCTGATGAGTTCAACAGGGCGGTCGGCACCGATGCGGTCGTTCTGACGAAGGCCGATATGGATCGCAAGGGGGGCGCTGCCATATCGATCGCGCATACCGTCGGAAAACCGATCCTATTCCTCGGGACCGGGCAGGGGTATGATGACATACTGCCGTTTGAGCCCTGCGTTGTGGTGGACGAACTGCTCGGGGGTGATGCCTGATGCTTGATAACCTCGGTGCGTCTCTCAAGGACGCGGTCAAGAAACTCGCCGGCAGGACGGTGATCGACCGGGCTGCGGTCGACGAGCTGGTGCGCGACCTGCAGCGTGCGCTCCTCTCCGCCGACGTAAACGTCAAACTCGTGATGCAACTCTCACAGGCGATCAAGCAGCGTGCCCTCGATGAGGAGCCCCCGAAAGGTATGGGCGCAAGAGAGCATGTCCTCCGGATCGTCTACCAGGAGCTCGTCCACCTGATGGGGACACCGGGAACGGTGACGCTTGAGCCCCAGACGATCCTTATGGCGGGGCTCCAGGGGAGCGGGAAGACCACGACAACCGCGAAACTTGCCCGTTTCTACCAGCGGAAAGGACTCCGCGTCGGGGTGATCTGCGCCGACACCTTCCGGCCGGGCGCGTATGACCAGCTAAAGACCCTCTGTGACCGGATCAGCATCCCCTGCTACGGAGATCCGTATGAGACGGATGCTCTTAAGATCGTCAGGGAGGGGCTGCCCCGATTCCGCAAGGTCTATGAGGTGATCATCATCGACACCCAGGGGCGGCACGCCCTCGAGGATCACCTGATCGAGGAGATCATCAACATCAACGAGATCTCGCACGCCGACCACCGCTGGCTCGTGATAGATGCGGCGCTCGGGCAGCAGGCGAGCGAACAGGCCCGCCGGTTCCATGAGGCGATCGGGATCGACGGTGTCCTCGTCACAAAGATGGACGGCACCGCGAAGGGAGGCGGCGCCCTCTCGGCCGTCGCGGAGACGCAGAGCGGGATCGCCTTTATCGGGAGCGGTGAGACGAGCGAGGATCTCGAGCGGTTCAATCCGGATGGGTTCATATCCAGGCTGCTCGGGATGGGCGACTTAAAGGCACTCGTCGAGCGGGTGGAGGAGGCGATATCGGCTGAGGATGTCGATGTCAACGCCATGCTTAAGGGGAAGTTCACGCTCCGGGACATGTACGGGCAGCTTGAGACGGTGAACAGGATGGGGCCCCTGAAACAGGTCATGAGCATGCTCCCCCTCGGCGGGATGCAGATCCCCGACGACGTCTATGATATCACCAGCACAAAGATGGCGCGCTACAAGGTGATCATGGACTCGATGACGCCTTCGGAGCTCGACGACCCATCGATCATCGGGAGCTCCCGGATTCAGCGCATCGCCCGGGGTGCCGGGGTGCCGCCCGAGGACGTCAGGGAGCTCATCAAGTACTACAAGACCATGCAGCGTGCCCTGAAGGGTATGCGGGGCATGGGCGGCAAATTCAACATGCAGCGCATGATGAAGAAGTTTGGCAGGACTCCGTGATATGAAGCGGTTTGCCGTCGTGGGCCACCTTGCCGCGACCGGCGGCACGTTCAGCCTCAACGATCTCCCGGGAAGCGCCGGGAGGATGGATATCCTCTGCCGCTGTGTCAACTCATCCCTCTTCCTCTCCCACGACCTCCGGCGTGACGTCGAGTGTTACCTCATTCTCCGCGGCGAACCAGACCCGGATAAGACCCTCCTCTTCTCGGGTGGCGCTGTCCGCTACCTCTCGCCGGACGAGCGGAGCAGCGCCGCCCTGATCAGGAAGGCACTCTCGATACCCTGCGGGGATGAGTTCCGGGAGTCGACCCCGGGTGTCTACGTCCGCCGTGGTGGACTCTCGCGCCTCCTCGCTGATATACCGTTTTCGGTCCTCGATGAGGCGGGAGAGGATATCAGGGATGCCCCGGTGCTGCCCGACGCCTGCCTCCTCTCCGATCACCTGAACCTCACCCCCGAGGAGGAGGAGATGCTCGAAGGGCGTGACCGCTACTCGGTGGGACCGTTCTCGCTGCACGCCGACCACACCATCACCATCCTCTTAAACGAGATTGACCGGAGGGAATCCGGATGGATATAATCGAAGAGGTAGAGGCTATCCTCGGGTACGGCGATCTCTGCAATCACTGCCTCGGGCGGTTCTTTGGTAAACGGTCGTTTGGGCTGACAAATGAGGAGAGAGGGAGGGCGCTGAGGATCGCGCACGAACTCGCGGTGAACGAACCGCACCGGGAGCCTGAACTGGATATCTGCTGGATCTGCGGCGGCGAACTCTCCCGCACCGATGCCTGGGCCGCGAGGGTTGTGGATGCGGTGGAGGGGCTCGAGTTTGAGACCTTCCTCATCGGGACACGGGTTCCGCCGCTGATGGCCGAGAGCGAGGAGATGGTCTGGAGCGACCTCTCCCTGCGCGACCCCGAACCGCTGAGGGCTGAGATGAACCGGGAGGTGGGAAAGGCCGTCTCGGCGCTGACCGGAAAGGAGGCCGATCTCCAGAGGCCTGATATCGTGGCGATCCTCGAGATCGCGACCGGAACCACCGAGTTGCAGGTCAACCCCATCTTCTTTGCCGGCCGTTACCTGAAGTACGAGCGTGGTATCCCCCAGACCCGCTGGGATTGCCGGTCCTGCCGGGGGGCCGGGTGCGAGCGGTGCGGTTTCACCGGGAAGCAGTACGCAGACTCGGTGGAGGAGCTGATCGGCAGGCCGGTGATCGAGGCTTTCGATGCAGGGAACGCCATCCTGCACGGCGCCGGCAGGGAGGATATCGACGCCCGGATGCTAGGGTCGGGCCGCCCCTTCGTTATGGAGGTCGAGGCGCCACGGAAGCGGTCGGTGGATCTTGAGGCGCTTGAGGCGGAGATCAACCGGAGAAACGAAGGCAGGGTGGCGGTCCACCTGACCGGATGGGCGGACCGGAGGATGGTGCAAAGCCTTAAATCAGACAAAGCGCATAAAAAATACAGGATCCTGGTCGAGATAGACGGTCCTGTAACGTCAGATGAGTTCAGGACAGCCCTCGATCAGCTAAAAGGCGTAACAATACGGCAACGCACCCCCATGA
>JAAZIF010000356.1 GCA_012510335.1 Methanomicrobiales archaeon
GACGCACGATGACCTGATATCCGATGGCATGGCCCTCATATCGGATGCATACCTCGCGCCGCTGGCAACAGAAGCCGATCTGCGGGGCATCCCGTTTGAGCCGGTCACGGCCGAGGGGAGGGGGTACGTCGAGGTTCTCCGCCTCATCCGGGAATACCGGCCGGATCTTGTGGTGCTCGGCGCGACCGGGCACGGGCAGACACCGGAGGTACCTCTCGGGAGCCTCACCGAGCGGGTGCTCCTGCATGGGGATGCAGGTGACCTGCTACTGGTGCGTCGGCCGTGGAGTCTGAAGAACCGGCCGGTCGTTGTGGGTATCGACGGGAGCAGTGCAGGCTACGCAGCACTGCACCGTGCGGCCACCATCGCCACCGCCTTTGATGCGCCGCTGGAGGTGGTGGCCGTCTACGATCCCTTCTTCCATGCTACGGTCTTTCCGGTCATCGCCGATACCCTCCCGGAGGAGGCGCAGCGCCAGTTCGACTTCCCGGCCCAGGAGCGCCTCCACGACGAGATAATCGACAGAGGCCTTGAGTACCTCTACCGGCGGAACCTCGAGCGCGGGGCAGCTTTCGCGCGAACCCTGGGCGCCCGGGTCCATACGGCGGTCATCGCCGGCCGGGTCTGCCCACAGGTACACCATTACGCCGCGGCCAGAGGGGCGGGCCTCCTCGTCCTCGGGCGTTATGGGCTGCACCGGGAGGAAGAGTCACTGATCGGATCAAATGCCCTGAACCTTGCCCGGATCAGCACGACAAATGTCCTCATCGTTGCACCGCCGGAGACTTCGGTCATGGTGCCGGATCTCCCCTCTGACGCCCTCCCCTGGACACCGGAGGCTGAGGCCCTCCTCTCACGGGTGCCACCGTTTGCGCGGAAGATGGCCCGGATGGCAGTCGAAGAGCATGCCCGATCCTCGGGGCTCTCGCAGGTAACGGAAGGCGCCATCCGGGATGTGGCCCGCCGGTCGGGAATGATGGCAGGCGATCGAGATGCAGATCCCTGATGCTCATGTCGTCGTCTTTACCCGGGCGAAGAGGCTCGCCCCGGACTTTCACCGGCATATCCTGCGCGGGAGGATCGTAGGGCAGATCGTGCGCCCGGGTGACCAGGTCCTCGTCTACAGGGTCGCAGAGACCGTCCCCGAGGGGGCAGTGCGGGTCACCCGATCCACCCTCCTCGAGTTTGCGTGAGGGGATAGGATGGTTGTCGCTCTGCGGGATGTGACGAAGTGGTTTGGCTCCATCCAGGCGCTTGATAGGGTCACGCTCAGCGTGGGGGAGGGTGAGATCGTCGGCCTCCTCGGACCCAACGGATCGGGGAAGTCCACACTGCTCAAGGTCATCGCCCGCCTCATCCCTCCCGATGAGGGATCCGTCGTGCTCCCGGTGAATGGGCGGTTGATGATGCTCCGAACCGGTATGCTCTTTGACCATACCGCCCACTGGGAGACACTCACCGGCTACGAGAACGCCTGGTTCTTCGCCCGCTCTTACGGCATGGATCCGGTAACGGCGCATGATCGGCTCGAAGATCTCTTCGAACGCTTCGATCTCCTGGAACGGTGGGGCGACCCGGTCTCCTCGTATTCCTATGGGATGCGGCGGAAACTCTGCCTGATAGAGGCCCTGGCACACGATCCTTCGCTTATTCTGCTGGATGAGCC
>JAAZIF010000357.1 GCA_012510335.1 Methanomicrobiales archaeon
GGATGAGCCTGACGGAGGCGGTGCAGGCGCAGTGCCGGGCGCAGGGCATCGTGGCGACCATCCTCCCGGCGACCGATGCCAGGACCGGTGTGCTCATCGATACCGGGACCGAATGTCTGCCGCTCTTTGAATACCTGGCGGGCGCCACGGACGATACAGAGGTGCGGGAGATCATGCCGGCCGCTCCTGAAACACTGACAGATGCAGTCCGGGCGGTGATAGAGGCGAGCGATGCCGTGGTGATCGGGCCCGATAACCCCGCCCGGGGCATCCTCTCCATACTCGACTGCGCCGGCATGCGCGATCTCCTACTCGACCGGTTCGTCATCGCGGTCTCGCCGTTTGGCGGCGGCGCCGCGCTCGATCCGAAAGACGCCGCGCTCATGCATGCCGCCGGCGAGAAGCCAACCTCCCCGGGGGTCTTCCGGATCTATCGGGATGTAATAGACGTCTTTGTCCAGGATATCCACGACCCTGACGAGGTCGAAGGATCGCTCCGCCTCGATACCCGTCTCCTGCACGACCGGCAGGCAGAATCACTCGCCTGGGATATCATGACGGTCATACGCAGCGCGGTTTCGTGAGAGGGATGGAGGCGTTGCCGGGTCAGATTGGCAAAATTCATATATGGCTGCGCTTGATACGCTAAATACTCATGATAACCTTCTTCTCGGGCGGCACCGGGACGCCCAAGCTCCTCCGTGGCATGCTGGAACTGCTGGAGGAACGGGAGATCGCGGTCATAGTCAACACGGCCGAGGATATCTGGCTCTCCGGCAACCACCTATCCCCCGATATCGACACGGTCATGTACCTCTTTGCAGGGCTCCTCGATACCGATCGGTGGTGGGGGATACGCGGCGATACCTACATCACCCACGACCTCCTGGCGAGGCTCGGTATCGAGGAGTTCATAACCATGGGGGACCGGGATCGGGCAGTCAACATAGCGAGAGGGGAGATGCTCAGGGGCGGGATGCGCCTCACCGAGGCGACGAGGCTGATCTGCGAGCGTCTGGGCATCCGGGCGACCGTCCTCCCGATGACCGACTCAGAGGTGACGACCTACGTCCAGACAGAGCGGGGGGAGGTGCATTTCCAGGAGTACTGGGTGAAGCATCGGGGCGCTCTCGCGATCGACGGTGTGGTCAGGCGCTCGCAAGAACCGCCGGCCGCGACGCCCGAGGTGATCGAGGCCATCGAGACGAGCGACGCCGTGGTGATAGGACCGAGCAACCCGATCACGAGCATATCACCGATCCTTGAGTGTGCCGGAACCCGGGAGGCGCTCCGCCGGCACCGGTGTGTCATAGCTGTCAGCCCCTTCATAGGTGACGCGCCGGTCAGCGGCCCGGCGGCGGCCCTTATGCGGGCCGCAGGAAGGGAGCCCTCGTCGGCCGGAACCTACGCCCTCTACGAGGATTTTGTGGATCTCTTCATCCAGGATACGAGGGATCCTGTCGAGATCGAGGGGGCGCTCCGCCTGGATACCCTCATGGTCTACAGGGGGAAGAGTCTGGATCTGGCAAAGAGCATCATAACGCTGATCTACGGCTACTGAGCGGGCAGGCTCCCGGTCGGCCTGGAAGGGCGCTCCGGGATAGACCCGGCGGGGCGGCGCCTCCCCCTTCGCGAGCATTTGTATGGATCCTGATACCGTTGAAAGCGGAAGCGACCCCGGATTCAGGCACCCTCCGGCCCCGTGGAACCTGAGTGTACCTAAAATCCCCTCATTTCTCCAGTAGTTTCCGAAAATTCCGATTTTTTCCGGGGTTATACTGAATTTGAATGAAAAATCGGTTCCATTTTAAAATTGTGGTTGTTATAACCGAAAATCTTAAAAAATACAAACGATAAGAATGATCCACAATGTTCGTTCCGACCAAGTGTTTCTTCACGAAGGGTGTGGGTATCCACAAAGACAAACTGGCATCGTTTGAACTGGCTCTCAGGCAGGCGGGTATCGAGAAGTACAACCTTGTCTACGTATCGAGTATATTCCCCCCGAAATGCCAGCTGGTCTCAAGGGAGGAGGGGTTGCAGCACCTCTCGCCAGGCAGTATCGTCTACGTCGTCATGGCCCGGAATGAGACCAATGAACCGAGCAGGCTTATATCTGCCGCCATCGGCCACGCGATGCCAAAAGAGAGCAACACCTACGGCTACCTCTCCGAGCATCACGCCTTTGGAGAGATGGCTGAGGTCTCGGGCGAGTACGCCGAGGATCTTGCAGCAACCATGCTCGCCACCACGCTCGGCATCGAGTTCGACCCTGACCGGGCATGGCAGGAACGGGAACAGATCTACAAGGCCAGCGGCCGGATCATCAGCACGACCCATACCTGCCAGTCAGCGGAAGGGGTCATGGATGGCCGGTGGACAACGGTTCTCGCAGCGGCAGTCTTCCTCTGAGAGCCCGCTCTTCCCTTTTTCCC
>JAAZIF010000079.1 GCA_012510335.1 Methanomicrobiales archaeon
ACGGGGTAAAAAAGTGGGATTAGAGAACCAGGATCAGCGGCGCAAAGACCAGCGCGACCATGGACATCAGTTTTATGAGGATATTCAGGGAAGGCCCCGACGTATCCTTGAAGGGGTCGCCCACGGTGTCACCGACTACTGCTGCCTTATGCGCATCCGAACCCTTCCCGCCGAGGTGGCCCTGCTCGATGTACTTCTTCGCGTTGTCCCAGGCCCCGCCGGCGTTTGCCATCGTTATGGCGAGGAGGAACCCGGTCGCGAGTGAACCGACGAGGAGACCGCCGAGCGCTTCAGGGCCGAGGACGATCCCGACAGCTATCGGTGCGACGACAGCGAGGATGCCGGGCAAGATCATCTCACGGAGCGCCGAGCTTGTAGATATGGCGATGCATGAGGTGTAGTCGGGTTCGGCCGTCCCCTCCATGAGACCGGCGATCTCACGGAACTGGCGGCGGACCTCATGGACGATGCTGTATGCGGCCTTCCCCACCGCCATCATCGTGATGGAACAGAAGAGGAAGGGGAGCATCGCACCGATCAGGAGCCCGATGAATACGTTCGGGGTCGAGACATCGATGATCGTGAGGTTGACCGCCTGGGTGTAGGCGGAGAAGAGGGCGAGTGCCGTCAGGGCTGCAGAGCCGATAGCGAACCCCTTGCCGATGGCGGCGGTGGTGTTGCCGACCGCATCCAGGGTATCGGTGATCTCACGTACTTCCGGCTTCTGGTGGGACATCTCGGCGATGCCGCCGGCGTTATCGGCGACGGGGCCGTATGCATCGACCGAGAGGGAGATCCCGAGCGTCGAGAGCATGCCGACGGCGGCGATAGCGATACCGTAGAGCCCGGCGGTCATGTATGAGACGTATATAGCGAGGGCGATAACAAGGACCGGCCAGATTGTGCTCTCCATACCCTTCGCAAACCCGGTGATGATGGTGGTGGCGGCCCCGGTCTCACTCGACTTCACGATGGAGAGGGTCGGTTTCCGGTCAAACGATGTGTAGTACTCGGTGATCAGGCCGATAATAAACCCTGCAACGAGACCGGCGACTGTGGCGTAGAAGACACCGATATACTCCGCCCCGAGGAACGCATTCACCAGGAAGTAGGTCGCTATGACGACAAGGACGAGCGCGGAGAGGAGTCCCTTGTTGAAGGCCATGTGGATGGCGCTGCTCTCGGTCTTGTTCGTCCGGACAAAGAGCGATCCAATGATAGACGCAACGATGCCGACCGCCGATATGATCAGCGGGAGGATGATCACGTTCATGACGTCTGCATTCGGGAACTGCGTGGCCGCGACCGCGACACCGAGAACCATCGCCGCGATGATCGAGCCGACGTAGGACTCATAGAGGTCCGCACCCATACCCGCAACGTCACCGACGTTGTCGCCGACGTTATCGGCGATGACGGCCGGGTTACGGGGGTCATCCTCGGGGATGCCCGCCTCGACCTTGCCGACGAGGTCGGCGCCGACGTCTGCGGCCTTGGTGAATATACCGCCGCCGACACGAGCAAAAAGCGCGATAGAGCTCGCTCCGAGACCAAACCCGGTCACGGCGGTGAGGACTTCAGCCTGCGCGAGTCCGGTGAATGTGCTGATGACCACATAGGCAACCGAGAGCCCGAGGAGGCCGAGACCGACCACGGCCATGCCCATGACCGAGCCGCTCGCAAACGAGACCCGGAAAGCATCCGCGATACCTCTCCGCGCAGCGTTCGTGGTCCGGACGTTTGCGGCCGTTGCGGTGAACATGCCGATGTAGCCGGCAGCCGCCGAGAGCGCCGCGCCGAGCACGAAGCAGGCGGCGGTGAGCGGGCCAATCCATATCGCAAGAACCGCAGCAAGTACGACGACAAATACCGCGATAGCGCGGTACTGCCTGTTCAGGTAGACCATTGCCCCATCGTGGATGGCGGCAGCGATCTTCTGCATCAGTTCGGTACCTGTGCTCTCCCGTCTGATACTCGTATATGAATATCCTGCAAACAGGAGAGCGAGAACAGCACCTATGGGTGCCAGATACACCAGATCCATCTCTCTCATTCCTCCGGTAGAGTACCATATAGAGAGGAAGTCAACATTTTTAAATATGTGGAAACTTTCCGGGGAAACTGGCAGAAAATTACAGAAAATCCATCACTTCGGGCTGGAGTGTCTGGAGATCGACGACGAATGCCCGCGCGGGTGTGGGGTGAATATTCATCTGCTTCTGAAACGATGTCTGCGACTGCCACGTGCCGGCGTTCACCCCGAGGACACCCCGGTAGCGTGTGATGCCGCAGATGTGGACGTGGCCGGTGAGCAGGATCTCCGGGAGGGGATCGATCACGAGCCGATCGGTCTTCACAGCGGCGATGGGGGTGCGCATACCGTAGGGTGAGGCGAGCAGGCGGCGTCTCAGCATCTCATCCATGATCTCCCCGGGCCGCTCATAACTTGCTCCGGGGATGAGCCCGATCATATCGTCGAACGACCGCCCGTGGTACATAAGAACCTGGACGCCCTGGAGATTCAGCAGGCAGGGGTTCTCGGCCAGGGTGCAGTTTTCCGGGAATTTCCCGGTGAACTCCGGAGGTATCGCCGGTTGAGGTTCGGCCATCCTGACGACGTCGTGGTTTCCAGGGATGGCGATGATCTGGATCCTTGATGGAAGATCACGGAGCATCTCCGCAAAGACATCATACTGCTCGTATATGTTCTTGATCGTCAGTTCGTTCTCCTGGCCGGGGTAGATACCAATGCCGTCGACGAGGTCGCCCGCGACCAGCAGATACGCAGCATCGGAGTCCTGGAGCCAGTCGGCAAACCGGTTCCATGCTTCATCGAGGAAGGTGTCGCTCCCGACGTGTATATCCGAGATCATGACCACCTTCCCGGGCCGGCTGCTCCTGAACGGGGCGTGGCTGATGGGTATATCCGGGCGGGAGAGCTGGTCGGCAAAGAGGAGCCCGCCGTCGTTTGAGAGTTTCCCCCTGACCCCGAGCACTTCATCGGGGAGGATCCTCTCTGCCTCCGAGAAAGTCTCATCCCTTCCCTTATTGAAGAGCACGCGTATGGATCCGGTGGGGTCTTCGAGCTCGACGAGCCGGTGTCCCCTTGCGGTCGTCCGGGTCTCTGCCACCATCCCGATGATACTACACTCCTCGTCGCGGTAGCGGTGAGGGGATTTTTCCAGCGCCTCAATAGGTATCGCGGTCATCCGCCTCCGGATCATCGAGGCTAGCCGGTTGTAGCGGTCCCTGAAGTAGTGGACCGCATCCTCGTGGCCGGTGATGCTCCCCGTGGTTCCTGCGCTCCCCACAATAACCTCAAGCTCGGGGTTCGCAAGGAACCTGGTTCCGTCTCTGACCTTCTTCAACCCCGGTATATGCTCCGCTGATATGACCAGGGTACCGTCGGGAACACGTGCGGCGATCCGGTCGATGAGCGTGGGGTCGTCCTGTTCCCGGATGTAACTCACCACGTCGGGGTGGACCTGGTGCTTGAGCTCCAGGAACCGGCGTACGATCTCGGCGTTGGCGAGCATGGCCTCATGATATTTGCCCCCTGGTAATATGGGTTTATTCATCTCATGCCGGAGATCCTATGTATATAGAAATAGCATCCTCTTTACAGCAAATGTCTGATACCACCTGGCTGCAGCGTGCAGCATCGGCCCTCACGGCGTTTCGGGAGAGCGCTCACCCGGCTGCCTCCCTCGCCCGGGATCTCATCTGGGTTGTCGCAGTCGTGGGCGGCATCGCCCTCGCCCTCTACCTCATCGCCGGCACCTGGCCTGCCGTGGTCACGATCGAGTCCAGGAGCATGGTCCCGAACATGAACGTCGGCGACCTGGTGCTGGTCGTGGATGAGAACCGGTTCGGAGGGTTGACTACCTGGGATAGGGGGCAGCTGACCGGATACCGATCCTTCGGGGACTATGGTGACGTGATCATATACCGGCCAAACGGCGTAGACTCAGTCCACCCGATCATTCACCGCGCGATGGGCTACGTCGATCCACCCGGCGGCTACATCACCAAAGGGGACAACAACCTGTATATAGACCAGAAGGAAGGCGCCCTCATACCAGGCATCGGTCAGGTCGAACCGGTAAAGAAGGAGTGGATCGTCGGAAAAGCTCTCTTTGCGGTGCCGCTTATCGGCTACCTGCCTTTGCACCTTTTCGAGTTCGCCATCTTCGTCATCGTCGTTATAATCATCCACGACTTTGTGTTTGTGCGGCGGAAAGGGAAAGACGGATAAATCCAGACTGTAATAGAGCTCTCTACGATGCCGTACTCATTGCATGACCTGCTTGACGATGTGCTCGCTGGCCACCGCCTCACCGAGGAGGAGGCGGTGTGGCTGCTCAAGACCCGAAGCCGGGATGTCTGGGATGTTGCCGCCGCCGCGGACGAACTCCGGGAGCGAAAAGTAGGCGATACCGTCACCTATGTCAGGAACCAGAATATCCACGTCACCAACATCTGCAAGAATCTCTGCGGATTCTGTGGGTTCGGGCGGCGGGCCGATGCCCCGGGAGCGTTCTATGACGACCCCCTGACCATTCGGGAAAAAGCGTTGACGGCGATGGCGCGAAAGGTCACCGAGATCTGCCTCCTCTCGGGGGTGCATCCTGACTATACGCTCGCCTCCTATACCGATCTCATATCATCTGTGCGGGAGGCTGCGCCCGGGGTGGATATCCATACCGCAAGCCCGGATGAGATCGCCTGGGCGGCAGAGAGAAGCGGGGTCTCGACCGAGGAGGCCATCGTGCGACTCCGCGAGGCGGGCCTTGGAACCCTGCAGGGGACGGCGGCCGAGATCCTGGTCGACAGCATTCGCGCGGTCATATGCCCGAGGAAGTGCGACACGGCGACGTGGGTCCGGATCATACGGGAGGCGCACGATCTCGGCGTCCGCTCGACTGCGACGATCATGTACGGCTCCTGTGAGTCGGCGGGGGACCGCGCCCGGCACCTCGGTGTTCTCCGCGAGATCCAGGACGACACCGGGGGGTTCACCGAACTCGTGCCCCTTTCATTCCTCCACGAGAATACCGCCCTCTACCGGGCGGGACTCGCGCAGGCCGGGGCGACCGGCAGGGAGGATGTACTGCTGATCGCTGTCGCCCGGCTCTTCCTCGATAATTTCGACCATATCCAGGTCTCCTGGGGGAAGGTGGGGACGAAGATGGCTGAGATTGCTCTCCTCTCCGGCGCGGACGATCTCGGGGGGACGATGTTCTGCGATGATGTCTCGGTCGATGCCGGCGGGGAGGGTGCCGACTACCTGGATCCGGGTGAGATGCAGAGGATAACCGAGGATATCGGGCGGGTGCTCCGGCAACGGACGACGATATACGGGATGGTGTGAGGCAGAAAGAACCTCTCACTCCCCGGGCCCTCATAACCTTCAACCCCGGATCCGGCCCTGAAACAGCGTAGATTTTTTATAGGTTGCCGGAGACTCTGCGCTCATGGCATCTCCAGCAGCATCTGTGGTCTACATCGTCGATGCATCAGACCGTTACCACGCAGTTCGGGCGCTCTGGCGCGAGGCTGCACCTTCCCTTGAGGGCAGGGAGGTCGTGGTCAAGGCTAACTTCAACAGCGACGACCCCTTCCCCGCGACAACACACCCCGATACCCTGGAGGCGATCTCTGGAGAGATCCTCGATGCCGGCGCCCGGAGGCTCAGGATCGCCGAGAGGAGCGGGATGGGGGAGACGGAGACGGTGCTCGCGAGGCGTGGTGTCAAGAGGGTAGCGGAACGGATGGGTGCGGAGGTGGTGGTGCTCGATGCCCTCCCCCGGGAGGAGTGGGAGGCGATCCCCCCTGCCGGCCTCCACTGGAGGCGAGGGTTTCTGGTAGCACGCCTCTTCCTGGAGGCGGGTGCGGTGGTCCAGACATGCTGCCTGAAGACCCACCGGTTCGGCGGGCACGTCTCCCTCTCCCTTAAGAACCTTGTCGGGGCCGTGGCGGAGCGTGATCCCCCGGGCGGCTACAACTACATGAACGAACTCCACTCCTCGCCGCACCAGCGTCGGATGATCGCCGAGATAAGCCGGTTCTGCCCCTGCAGTCTCTCTATAATGGACGCAGCCGCGGGGTTCTCGACCGGGGGGCCTGAGCGGGGCAGCCTGATTACGCCCGGGGTCATGCTCGCGAGCACCGACCGGATCGCTCTCGATGCCGCCGGCATCGCCCTGCTAAGGTACTATGGCTCGACACCGGATGTGATGCGGGGCCGGATATTTGATATGGACCAGATTGCCCGGGCGGTGGAGCTTGACATAGGCGTTAAGTCTGCAGGGGATCTGAGGCTCGTCGCTCTCGATTCCGATAGCAAAGACCTGGTTCTTGAGATGAGGCGAGGCCTGGACGAGACCGGGTGAGGCGCTAGAGTTCAAGCAGGATGCGCAGGCCAAGCGCGATCAGTATGACGCCGCCGAGGATCCCGGCCTTCCGCCCTGATGCCCGGCCAAACGTGCTCCCGATCAGAACCCCGGCGGCGGAGATGGCGAAGGTCACGACGCCGATCGTGATCGCAGGCCAGAGAATCGGCGCATCCAGGAGGGCGAACGTGACGCCGACAGCGAGTGCATCGATGCTGGTGACGATGGCGAGCGCGAGGAAGGTTGCCATACTCACCCCGGGAAATTTCACCCCGTCCCCCCGCACCGACTCGATGAGCATCTTTCCGCCTATCAGGGCGAGCAACAAAAACGCGATCCAGGGGCCGTAGACCCCGGTGATCGGGGTGAGACCTGCCCCGCCGAGCCACCCGAGCACCGGCATTCCAGCCTGAAACCCTCCAAAGAGCGCCCCAATTCTGAGGGCATACCGATCCCGGCCTTCCCGGACGCCTGCGCCCCCGCTGATAGCAACGGCAAACGCATCCATCGCAAGACCGATGGCGATGAGGAGTGTTGTCGCAAACTCCATCTTTCCTGTACACACAGGGCGCGAT